>CALABN010000097.1 GCA_937885735.1 uncultured Bacteroidota bacterium
GAAAGCCAGGCCAGCAGGAGGGTTTTGTAGCCTGTGGGCCAGTTGTAGTATAGCAATGGACTTGTCGATTCCTCAAACGAAGCCTCGTGCCCAAACCTATTGGCAATAAATCCGCAAAGCAATGTCACTGCCAGCGATATCACTGGTGATAATGCTTTTTGCTTTGTCAATACATTGATTGTCAGTATTGTTAGTAAGAATAGTATTGCAACCGAGCCTATGGCAAGGTAGGTGACAAGGGCAAAAATCAGGCAAGTCGCCAATTCGGCATTCGGCATTCGCTTTGCCATTTTGCGATATGCCAAGACAACCAGCAAGCCGAGTGTCAGTGCAACGTGTCCGCGAAAACCGTAAAATGGGTCTTCTATGCAAAGCGACAGGAAGATAGCAGGAAGAAAAGCCAAAGCCTTGACCTTGTTGTCGTCGGTAAATTCTGAAATCAGCATAATGACACATTGTATTATTATGCAGTAAAGAATTGTGGCGACAGTGGTACCGACTATCGTGAATCGGAAAAATTGTGTAAGAAACGAAGTGGCAAGCAGGTTGAGTCCTCCAACGCTGTTCAGTTGCTCAAGAATCCAATTCGTATCCCACAAAAACAAGTGATCGGATTCGTATGTGTATAATTTGAATCGTTGTAAGAAAAAGACAATCAGCCATATGGTTGTAGATATAATGGCAGATTTGTGTAATTTTTGCAAATGCATTTTTCCTCTAATTATTTGTTTTGCAAATTTAATTCTGCTTTTTGTTTAAAAATCATCCGTATCAGTCGATAAGGTTGTGAAAGATTTTATCTCACCTGTTTCATGGTTGTAATAATTGCAATCATAATATAAGCAAATGCGGTAATAATATGTTGTGTTAGGCAGGAGATTTGTTAGTTGGCATTGTAGAGTAGAGCCGATAGGCGAACAATATTCATAATTTGGAAAATCGAAATCTTCATTGGTGCAATACTCGAATTCGTATGATATCGATGAAGAGTCCCAGTCCTCATCTATTTTGATTATACCATTTAATGTGGCGCTATGGGCCTTGATTTGAGTTGCATCTCCTGTCATTATGTAAGTTGCTAGTTGTTTTGTCTCGAAACATCTTATTTCGCTGTATATAACTTCTCCTAAAACAACTAAATACATTCTGTAAAATATTTTTGAATTTGGTGTTAAATTGGTTATTTCTTGTTTGATTTTGTCCTTCATATTTTCGTTGTAAGGCCAATATTCATTGAAATTATAGTATGAAATCCAAGTGCTTTCCCAGGAACAGTAAGAAAATTCTTCGAATAATTTATATGCTTCCTCTTGAGAATAGGCATATACGTATTGTACTCCATAATTTGAAATTCGTGACATTCCATTCCCGTTGATTTTACAATTAATAATCGCGGACGTGTTGGTAATGCTATCTGGTTCATTTAGTGTCAATGTTGGTTTGTCCAGCGAACCGTCAAACCAATCGTTGTTTGAACATGAGACTAGTAGAATAGCAATGCTCAGCATTGTTATGTTATGTGTTAATTTTTTGATGGGAGATTTCATTATATCATAAGTTTTGAGACATATTAAATAATACACAATAATAGTACAAAATGTTTCTTAATGCGAATTGTTTCGTTCAATTTTACGTTTCTTGTCCTTTAATCAAAAGTAAGAACAAGAGTCATAGGTATATGTCTGTGACTCTTGTTGAAACATAATTATCTCGGAAGTGCGTTTCGTCAGTCCGTCGATAGTCTTCCGTAGATGTAGTAATCGCACCAAGTGCTCACCATTTTGCTTTGCCGAATCAGCCCTTCGCGTTTGAATCCGGCTTTTTCAAGAACACGGCACGATGCCGCGTTGCGGATGTCGACATCGGTCCAGATGCGTTTCAGTTCGGTGTTTGCAAAGCAGAAGTCAACAGCCGTTTTTACAGACTCTGTGGCGATGCCTTTGCCTTGACAATCGGGGGCAACCCAGTATGCAGTTTTGCAATACGGTCGTTCTCAATCAGGTAGATCCATAGTTCGCCGACAATCTTGCAAGTTGAAAAAGGTCGAGAGTTTTAGGAGTCGAGAAGTTTAGGTGTTTGGTTCCCTTGAATTGTGAACCCTCATTGTTCTTGCCTGACAATCTGCGGAATATAGTTCTTCCCGGGAATGGTAAGAGGAATCAATTCTGTAGAGACATTTCCGGCATCAAGGCCCCAAGCCGACACATCGGTCAAGCCAAGACGCTTGAGAGGATAGTAAAGGTTCAGCACAAAACGCTCGCCAAAGCCGAGGTCGGCTTGTTTTGGCACACGGCGTTCTATGTGGATTATGCGGAAATCGGCAGGAATATTGTGCTTGCGAAGCGACGGATACGAACTGCGCAAGTCGAGACCTTCCTCGCCCAAATGCTCGACAACCTGCTTGAAATAGTCGTAGATGCGAGGTTGCATCTTGAATCCAAGGAAAAAGTCGATGCGGATAACCTTGTTTGGCACCAAGTGCTCAACCTTGTATTCCAGAGTGTAAGGTGAGTCCAAAATGTCCACGTGCAATAGCCAGTAAACATCGGCACGTTTTGGAATACGGCGGATTATGCTGTCAATCACCTTTGCCTCAATGTCAGTCTTGTAGTTGGCGTGAGTGGTGTAAACCAGGTTAGTGGCGTATTTTGGCAGAGTCTCATCTTCGCTAATGTCTTTTATTACAGGTAGGTAGTCGCCAATTTTGGCAAAAGTGATGAAACGGTTTCGGATGCGTCGCCCTGTGTACAGAATCACCATTATGAATATGAGTATAGATGCCATCATCACTGTAAACCAAGCACCCTGGCTGAATTTGTGAATGTTGGCAATGAAGAACGAGCCTTCAATCAGCAGGTAACTGACTGCGAAAAGTGTGATTGCCCATTTTGGCTTGTTCTTTTGGCTGAGGTAGAATACTATCAGCGTTGATGTCATCAGCATTGTGACGGTTATTGCAAATCCGTACACGTTCTCGAGTGCCGCCGACGAACGGAAATGGAATATTGAGAACAGACAGCATCCGTACACAATCCAATTGATAGTCGGAACGTACATTTGGCCGATAACCTGCGACGGATATTTAATGCGGATTTTAGGCCAGAAATTGAGAGAGATTGCCTCGCTGATTAATGTGTATGAACTTGTTATTGAAGCCTGGCAGGCCACAATGGCCGCCAACGTGGCAAGCACTATGCCTATAGGAAGGAACCATTCTGGCATTATCGCATAAAATGGATTTACCGTGCCGTCAAGTTTGTCGGCATTCAGGATTACCCAAGCGCCTTGTCCCATATAGTTGAGAATCAGCATTGTCTTTACAAAAGCCCAACTTGCCTTAATGTTTTTTATGCCACAGTGCCCAAGGTCGGTATAGAGGGCCTCGGCGCCAGTTGTGCAAAGGAATATCGCGCCAAGCAGAAGAATTCCCGCAGGGTGGTTTATCAGCAACTTGATGGCGTAATACGGGTTGAAGGCTTTCAGCACAACAGGACAGTCAATCATATTTACGAAGCCAAGAATGCCCAACGTGCTGAACCAAACTAACATTATTGGTCCAAACGACTTGCCTACGGCATTTGTGCCAAACTGTTGAATGAAATACAAAAACGTTATGATGATAACGCTGATGCACAGCACTGGAATGCGAGGGTTCATTATAGAGAGACCTTCAACCGCCGAAAGCACTGTGATGGATGGCGCAATCACGCCGTCGGCGAGGAGAGAGCAACCGCCAATGATGGCAATGATGAACAGTTTCTTGTGATTTTTTCTCAATAAGGCAAACAACGAGAAAATGCCACCTTCACCGCGGTTGTCCGCCTTTAGGGTTATAAATACGTATTTTACAGTGGTTTGCAGAGTCAGTGTCCAAATGATGCACGAAATTGCGCCGATTATCGTTTCGGCATTCACAACGCCAATCGATGACAGAATGGCCCTGAAGACGTAAAGCGGTGATGTGCCTATGTCGCCGAAAATTATTCCCAACGCTACTATTGCACCAATAAGGCTTAACTTTTTAATCTGACTTGAAGAACCGTTCATATTTACAAGCAAATACTATTGACCCCTAAAATTTGAGTCCGCAAATATATACGGCTCAAATCCAAATTTGTTTGTCTGACATCATTTTTAATGATTGAGAATTGATGTCAATGTTGTCAGATGCCCTTTTTGTCTTGATTTTGTTGACTTTCACAAAACGGAAACGATTCCGTGAAAATCGGTTTTTGATTATTTTTTACGCTTATGGCACCATTCTATTCTTATTAATTGTAGATATATAAAAAATGAGATGCCTCAATGCTATCAAACCTGTGTCATAATGGTATTTGTTGAAATTCATTTCGACTGTATGCACAAAAAAAAGCCGTCCACCCGAAGGTAGACGGCTTTTCAATATTAAACTACTTATTAATGGTTTCTCAAATTCCATTTAGAGTTGTCGCTGCTGAAATCGAACTTGCCAAGACCAACGGTGCTGTCGCCAGTTGATACAAGTACAACTTGACCTTCAGCGCCAGGAGCCTGTTTGGGCATCAGTCTGTAAGTTCCGTCAGTCAATTGCTCGATGCGCCATAGTTGAGTGTCGGCACCAGTGTATTCTGATGTCTTGACTTCAAGGTTCTCTGCTGCTGTCAAGGCGCGGTTAGTGCCGTCAATTACAATCTTGCAGTATGCGCCACCAAGGAAGCCTGGTTTGTCAGTAACTGCAACAATGTTCCATTTTTGGTGAGGACGAGTCATGTAGTCGCCTGCACGTACTGCAACGTCGCCTTCTGGCCAAGTAGCCTTAACGTCGTCGAGTGTTTGTGAAGCGACAGGCTTGATTGGAGCAGTGTCGTTGCCACGTCCGAACCAGCCTCTCATTGCCATTGGCATGCGAACAAAATCTACAACCATTTCCAATGCATAGCCACGGCGCTCTGATTCAATTTCGTAAACGCCGTCCTTAAGCAACTCGCCAGCGTATGGCCAATCGTTCTTCCACAAAAGTGGACGGATAGCCAATGTGCTGCGGCCAGCAAGGTCAAGGTCAGCTTCAAAGTGGCAAGACATCTTTTCAACGCCTTCTTCAACAATGTAGCGTCCGAAGTGGCCAGGACCCATTACACGGTCGTGAGCGGCAATTACCATACGTCCACCACCTTGCAACATATCGCGGCCCATGTTGTCAAGATATGGGCCAGTAACTTTGCGTGAACGTCCTACTACAATGTTGTAAGTAGAGTTTGAACCGTCGCAGCAAGTTCCGTGTGTGCCAAGCAGATAGTACCAGCCGTTGTTGCCCTGTGTGCCCCACGCTGCGGGGTCGGCCGCGAAGGTTTCCTCTGCGGAAACGGAAAAAGCAAGCAGTGAGAACAAAAGCGGGAGCAAAAGAAGAAGCTGCCAATCCAAGTGCAAAGCTTGGTTCAGAACCTGTAACAATTACAGTATGGCACTGTAACACAGAAGAAGCAGAAGCTGATTTCCAGGCTCTTGTTGATGCTTTCAATGCAACAAACAAGTATCAGATTACAGTTGTTCCTGTTCTCCAGGGTCAGTACACAGATGCAAGAATTCTCATGCAGTCAGTTGTACAGGCAGAAAACTGGAAAGAACTTCCTGATATGATGCAGCTTGATGCAACAGGTAAGGCAGTTGAAGTGCCAATTACATCATGCTTTAGGGAAGGTTTAAGTGCTATTGAATACTTCATTGCAGCCCATGGTGCTCGTAAAGGACTTTCAGATACAGCGCTTAGAACAGCCGATTCAGGTTACTTAACAAGACGTCTTGTTGATGTATCTCAAGAAGTTATCGTTAAAGAGGACGAT
>CALABN010000098.1 GCA_937885735.1 uncultured Bacteroidota bacterium
TGGACAAGCGCAACCAGTCCGCTTTTGTGGGTATAAGGAACACCTTCTACCGTATCGCCTCCGTGTTCGGCCAGGGGGTCATTCTGGTGGTTGCAGGGTATTTGGAATTGAGATATGACAGTATTCCCAAGGCCTGGAATATTACACTGACCGGTGCTTCTCTGCTTTTCCTTCTGTTGTTTTTCTGGCATCTGTGGTCTCTGCCTCATCCTGCCGGGTGTTTTCCACCGCTTCCCATGCATAGGGGAAAAGGCCCTTCATTTCCTCTTCACTCTTTACATAGTACTGTCCACCTTCATAGCGAAGTCTGTCTGTGTCAGTAACCTTCTTACCTGTCTGCAGACACAGTAGAAGATCATGTGGTTTCACATCATCAGCATAGGTGTAATGCACATCATTAGTGCAGACAAGTGGAATATTCAACTCCTTTGATAATTTAATTAAAAACGGATTTATCTTCTTTTGTTCGGGAATACCATGGTCCTGAATTTCAAGATAAAAATCGTCCTTAAAAATATCACGAAGCATAATAGCCGTCTGAACTAAACCGAACGAGCCAACAACAATAATTAAGGATTGGTATCTAACAAGTTTCGTCAATTCAGGCATATCATAAAAGTCAGATATAAATGGAGCTGACACAAACATTACGCCGTACAAAAACAAACCAACCACTATATTGAATATAAATACTGTTGAGTAATCATCTTCGGAGCATTCCTTTTTTTGAACCAAAGCAACCACAAAACCTGAATTAATAAATTCCTTTGCAACTTCAATGAAAATTGTCAACATTGCAACAGAACCAAATTCAGCAGGAGACAACAAACGAGATAAGATTATTGATATAAAAAAAGACACCAAATAATGTCCAAATGTACCTACAGCATTCCACTTGGCACCGTCAACAAAAGAATCTCTAACACTTCTCAACATTTTCAACAAATTTCACAACAACCAATTTATGTCTAAAGTTTGTCACACATAACAAACAATTTGAATTGTACTTGCAAAAGTAGCAAACGCAAATTTGCAACCTCAAAATTGAAGTGATTTTTGCAATAATTGTTGTTAAAAAAAACTGTTATGAACAAACATCATTAATACTCAAACAATCAGCATATACAAATCTTCTGACTCAAATCAAGCATATTCATCTGAATATTTCTTAAACATAACATTTGGAAAATCGACAATCTATTCTTTAGACAAAGAACAATAGCCAAACAAAAAAATGTTTACTTTTACTTTCTTCTCATATGTATTTTTTTGTCAATACGTTTATATATAATTGCATTTGCGTCTTGGATTTGCCAACTACATAAAAATGAATTTTATCAAAAAGACAAAAAGCCGGTTTTTCTATTACACATATATTGTGTTTAGCCATATTATGCTAATATATTATCACACAAGAGCGTGCTTTACAAAGGGCAACCGACAGGAAGAAAACAGCATTGCCATTTTTCCATACTATCCTAAAGATTGGGCAGGTAACAGCAGATTAGCTGGGTTTTCTGCCTACTTTAATAAAGACAACATTAAATGTGTCGTGTTTGATGCATGGCAAGCCAACGAACTTAATGTTTTAAACCATACAAAATCTTTGTTCATTGAATACGAAACATACTACAAGTTACTGATCGGCAGATTGAGATTACTAAAGGATTTACCATATTATAAATTCATATATATACAACGTGCTTTCATTCCAATGTTTCCTTACAAGCATGCATATTTTGAAAGACTTGCAAAAAGATACAATCAAAATATTATTATGGATTTCTATGATGCCGACTACGAAAGCAATTATAATGCAGTTTTTGAAGCCATTAAAAGCGCAAAAATGATAACCGTTGCAAGCCATTATCTATATAATAAATTTCTCACTACAAACAGCAATATAAAATTTATCAGGCTCGCATTATCCGATGAAATGTATCATAAAAAAGGATCCTGGAATGACGACCCCCAAAAACCTATTCGCATTGGATGGATGGGCAGTCCTGGAAACGCAGGTCAACTAACCACAATTGAAAATCAACTAAAAGCAATTGAAGACGAATTCAACGTGGTATTTTCTTTTGTCTGTCGGGATTTACCACAACTATCACTAAGCAAAGCAGAACATCATAATTGGGACGAAATAGGATTTGACTATTACGAATGGCTTTTAACAATAGACATCGGCATTGTTCCTTTCACTAATCAAACAGAACGCACAAAGGCAAAAATATCAATGAAAGGTCTAGAATTTATGGCAACCGGGATTCCTATGGTAATATCGCCATATGTTCATTCTGACAAACTAATCAACAATGAAAGCTGCCTTGTAGCAAAAAACGACGAGTGGACAACCTGTTTGAGTAAATTAATAAAAAACAATGAAATACGAACAAGAATGGGTTCACAAGCTTATTGCATCTACAAACAATTTCACACTTACAATTCCATATATTCAATTTTAAAAGAATCAATATTTGCCCAATAACCATCATATAAAATACGTTATTTTGCACTATCAAAACATATATCATGACAAATTACAACAACATTCTAATATTAGCTCCACATACTGACGATGGAGAACTTGGTGTAGGCGGAACAATCAGCCGACTGATAGAAGAAGGCGCCAATGTCTATTACTCTGCTTTCTCAACTGCAGAGCAATCTGTTCCCGATGGGTTTGAAAAAGACATACTAAAGAAAGAGGTTAGAAAGGCTACAGCAAAATTGGGAATAAAGGAAGACCACCTTTTCATCTACAACTACGAAGTTAGAAAACTCAATTATTCAAGACAAGAGGTATTGGAAGATATGATAAAACTAAAACGACAAATCAAGCCCGATTTGGTTTTCATGCCAAGCCTTCATGACATCCATCAAGACCACACGACCATAGCCCAAGAAGGGCTGAGAGCCTTCAAAACAGCCACAATTCTAGGTTATGAATTGATATGGAACAATCTATCATTCGACACTACTTCATTTGTAAAACTTGAAGCACGACACATCACAGCTAAATGCAATGCACTTCAAGAATATAAATCACAAGGGCAACGCCCCTATATGTCAGAAGACTTCATTTTTTCTCTGGCAAAAACTCGTGGCATACAGATAGGTTGTGAATATGCAGAAGCATTTGAAGTTGTGAGGCTAATCCTATAATGTTATTCCCATTGTTTGAAGAAAACATAAAAGGACAACTTTCAATAAACGGCAAACAATCACAGATGAAATGAAAAAGATATTGGTACTATTGGACAATCCTTACACTAACGACCGACGTGTATCGAGAGAATCAGAAGCATTGGCATCCAACGGGTTCAATGTCACTTTGATTGCAACCCATTCCATCAACCTTCCTGACGAAGAAACAATAAATGGCGTTCATGTATGCAGAATACTAAGCCAAGACATATTCGACATAAAGAGAGCACGCTGTTTCAAGCAATATGCAGAATTGATTTCAAAAAAATTTGAATTCAACATCATTCACGCCAACGACCAGACAATGCTTAATCTTGGTTGTCAAATAAAGAAGATAAAGCCGCAAGTAAAAATCATATACGACTCCCACGAATTATTTCACGCTTGGCCATTAAACTTATCATCATACGGCAGCCTTTCAATAGCAATAAAATCTATCATTGTGAGAAAGATTCAAATCGCACGTGAAAAACATAACAAAAAATATATTGATCAAATAATCACTGTAAACAATTCTCTTGCGAAAGACTTACAGAATTATTTAAAAGCAAGACGAGACGTCTGCGTGGTCAGGAACATTCCAGAATCTTCGGAATACAAAAAAAGCAACATACTGCGCAACAAGTTCAACATACCCAATGACACCAAAATACTAGTCTTTATTGGTGCAAACATTTATGCCAAGACATTAAACCTTGAACAAGTGATAGATGAGTTTGCGAACCAAGACAAAATCGCACTTGTATTTATCTGTGCCAACAACCTAAACTCAAAACCAATTGTTGAATATGCAAAGTGCAAAAACGCCACAAACATATTTTTTCATGACATTATTTCTCCTTCAGAAATTTCTGAATACCTGTCATCAGCCAATGTCGGCCTAGTGCCTACCTGGAACAAAAAAGACCTTTCGTATTGGTTCGCTCTAGACAACAAACTATTTGAATACATCAATGCCCACATTCCTGTATTGGCCACACAGCAACCCGAATACATTAACATTGTTGATTCATACAAATGCGGAGTATGTGTCAATCCTGACAATAACAATGCATATATTGACGGGTTCAACGATATAATAAAAGATTATGGACTCTTTGTCGGGAACACAGAAAAAGCATCAGCCGAACTAACATGGGAGAAAGAAAGCAATAAACTCATTGAACTATACAAAAGCATTTAAAATGTCAAGAATCTGTGCAATACACCAACCAAATTTTTTTCCGTGGCTAGGCTATTTTCACAAAATTGCGAGTTCCGATGTGTTTGTCATTCTTGACACTGTAGACATTGAGGTTGGCACAGCAGATGCCATAACAAACAGGACAAGAATCAAGACTTCGGCAGGTGTTCAATGGATAACTATGCCTATACGGAAAGGAGACAGCAAAGTCATTAAAGACATATGCATAGACAACCGGAAAAAATGGAGAGAGACAATGCTAAAAACAATTTTTTACCAATATAAAAAGACTCCTTGCTTTGAGTCGTTCTATCCATTTTTCGAATCACTTATCAAATATGAAACCGACAACATGTCAGAATATAACACACATATTATAAAAGAGATGTGCAAATATTTCGGCATTGTCACTAAATTTGTTCAATCATCAGAAATGGTCAATCTTTCCGTTGACCGCAACATACGTCTGATTGACATTTGCAAGTCACTTGACTGTGACACATACCTGTCGGGCAATGGAGGAAAGAAATACCACGACGAGCACCTGTTTGTCGGCAATGGCATTACAGTCAAATACACCGATTTTGTGCATCCCACTTACAATCAACCTCATGGAGATTTTGAAAAAGGATTAAGCGCTTTGGATTATTGTTTCAATAACAGCAAAAGTTTATGGAAGTAGTTATATCATATGACAATCCGAGAAATGTCGATGAATGGAATGCACTATGTAAAGGATGTGGAAACTTTGTGCAAACAACGACACAAACTTCCATAGATTCACTTTACAGGAAAAGACCCATATACATTGAAGTATTTGACAACGAAGTACTTGTCGGAGGCGTAAAACTTAATATTTGGATGAGTTCCAAATTCAAAGTCATCTTACCTAGTTTATCCAAAACTCTTTCTCAATTTGGTGAATACATCATAGATTTCAATAATTCAAAGTACACATACGCTATAAAACTAATTAACGACACCATTGCAACCTTAATTATAGACGAAAAAATAGTTTCTTTGTCTGTAAAAGGTTTTTACCCAACATTATATGGCAGCGAAACACCTCTACTATATGAGGACAAGAGCAACAAGCCTATCAGCAAAACAGACTTCAGCATTGCTTACATAGACTTACATAAAAGCGAAGATGACTTATATAAATGCATGCATGTCAAACACAGGAACATGGTTAACAAAGCTCTCCGCGAAGAGTTGACGTTTCAAGAATTGCCATGTGAGCCAAGCATCTTGAACCTGATGCTGTCAGAAACATATTCACAACAAGGCAAACATGCTCCCGACAAAAAATACATTGAAAAAGTCTTAAATGTAGGAAAAGAGCATGCTGTAGGTAGATTATTTGTAGTCAAACAAGATAAAAACATTTTGTCAAGCGCTTACGTACAGACTTACGGCAAAATAGCAGACTATTCGTTTGGTGGCAACAAGAAAAATGATTGCGGAGCAGGGCAATTCCTACAATACGAAATCTTCAAAGCACTCAAAAATGACGGAATAGAATACTACTCTTTAGGACAAGTAGCCAATGGCATTGATTTAAACAATATTAAATTTTCAGAAGGAATAACCAGATTCAAAATGAGATTTGGTTGTCAAACATCTTCTTCACACAAGGCTTTATATGTGTACGACAAAAAGAAACACTTCATTTGGAATTTATTGTGCCGTTGGTTTCTATAACTTGCTTATCTCCACAAACGCACTGTGTTGTTTGAAAACAAGTTTTTTTTGCAGATAGTCGTTCTTTCAGCAATAAAATACCCGCATATATCAAATCTACAACCTTCTTGAATACAAATAAATTATCTTTGATAGGCTTATTATTGACAAATGAAGAAACTGCTCACACTGGCTTTATTGTTTTTGGCATTGATTGTCAATGCTCAGTCGGTTACCAACATAGACGATCTTGCAGTTTGGTATTCAGCAGACAGCGTGCATATCACCACAGACAACTATGTGGACACACTTTATGACAAGAGCGGAAATGAAAGGCATGCAACCCAATCAACTAAAAGCAAACAACCTCAATTATGTGTATGTCAAGATTTAAACAACAGATGTGTTTTATATTTCAACGGCACAAGCGACCAACTGGTTTGTCAAAACGACACCAAATTAGGCGCAATGTTCGTCGTCACACGTTGGAATGGAGAGGAAACATTGTTCCCAACCTACAATGGTTTTATTTCCACCTATACAAAATCCATCTACACCTACATTTTTACAGGGAATGCCAACACTTCTGGAATCAGGTCATCGGCTAATAATCAAGTTTTTTGGGACAACAATGAAATATACATCAATAATAAACAAACCACGGACTTTTCTCCAATCAATCAATTCAAAATTGCATACGGACAGAAACAAGAACCAGGAACATGCAACTTGCTAATCGGCGCTTCATACAACAACCAATATTATTGGAAAGGTGAAATTGCCGAAATTATTGGATTCGATACAATTCCTTCCGATTCAATAAAGGGTTTTGTCTACTACTACCTAAGGAACAAATACGTTCCTCCCGTTTCTCTAAACGACACGACATCATCCTACGGATTCAAACCTATAACTTATGATGCAAGCAAGCCTTGGTTACATCATTACATTTGGAACGATGGTTGTACTGATTCTATCCGTACTTTCAAAAAAGAAGGCACATATTCACTTACAGCAACTGACATTTTTGGGTTCGCAAGTTCTGATACAATGTCTGTTTCGTTTGCCAATGTATCTTGCATTTCCGACACACTAATCTGCCTCGGCGACACCATCACCTGGGCGCCCGACCTGACAGGTCCGTACTCATACCTCTGGTCCGACGGCTCCACTGGCGACAGGCTGAAGATTGCAAACGAAGGCAAATACTGGGTTGTCATAACTGACACCGCTGGTTACGAGTGGCACAGCGACACTGTTGCTGTAAAAGTGGATATGTACGCCAACCGTATTACACTTGGCAACGATACCATACGCGCTTGCGTGGGCAACAACATCTACCTGCAGACAGGCTTTGAAGAGACTGTTGGATACCTTTGGTCAGACGGGACAACGGCAGACCACATAGAAGTGAAAGAATCTGGTTCATACGCAGTGACAACAACCGACTCTATTGGTTGCAAGGCTCGCAAGAGCGCATACATCAACGTTGTAGGCATCGCCCCAACACCCGATTTCACCTTTAGTGCGCCTTGCGCAACACGGGCCATCGACTTTACAGACAAGTCGCACAGCAACGACAACAGCGCCATCAGTTCGTATGAGTGGACTTTTGGCGACGGAACAACATCAAACATTGCAAACCCTACACACATATATAAATATAGTGGCAACTACAGCCTGCAACTTGCCATAACGTGCTCAAACGGGTGCGACAATGTGCTCAAGCAGATAGTCCACATCGACTCTCTGCCTAAAGCCGATTTCGCGCCTACCCAATGCTGTTCTTTCACAAGCACACAGTTTACCGATCATAGCGTCACAGCCGACAGTTACATTAGTTCTTGGCTGTGGACAATGAACGACACCACATACACCGAGCGCAACCCACAGACAACATACAACACATACGGCGAGCAGATTGTAAGCTTGACCGTCACTACGGCCCACGGCTGTACCGACACACTGGAACGCATTGTCAATGTGATGCAAGGTCCTAAAGTCGATTTCACATACAGTCCAACCTGCATCAATACGCCAGTCTATTTCACCAACAAGACAAACGTGGCCTTTGGACTTGCCACCAACTACACCTGGACAAGAGACACTAAAAAATTCTCATCTCAAAAAAGTCCAACAGCCACGTTCAGCGACACAGGTTCATACATCATCACTCTTACCGTCAACCAGATAGCCAACAACTGCACATCGTCAGTCAGCAAAGGCATCAACATAAGTCCAAAACCACGGCCAGCAATCATTGCAAGCGATATATGCGAAGGCCAGGCAACGACATTGTCGGGTATCAACAACGAGCCGAAAAGCAAGCCGTCAGCGTGGATTTGGAACATAGACACCTTGCCAGCCGAAAATGGTACACTAATCAACCACCAATTTGCCACTACTGGAAAGCACAAGGCTGTGCTCACCATTGTCGACAGTGTAGGATGCACGGAGTCATTCGACACCACAATCAACGTACACAGCACGCCTGTGGCATCGTTCCGCGCTTTGCAGGCACGCGGGCCAGTGCCATTCGACGCTGAATTCATCAACAACAGCGAGGAAGCCGACAACTACATCTGGCATTTCGGCGACGGCGAGCAATCAACCGAAACCGACGCCTGCCACACATATAATTATGAAGATGCCTACAATGTGCAACTCATAGCCAGAAACGACAATTGCGCCGACACGGCAACCCGAACCGTGACAGCCATCAATCCACACAGCGACATTACACTAGTGTCGGCATCGGCAGAGACAAGCAACGGATTCATAAGCGTGAAGGCCGTGATTGCCAACCGCAGCAACTTCGACCTTGCCGACATCGACATTGAATGGTACGACAATTTAGGACACCACATTTGCGAAACCATAGCCGACACAATCAAGGAAAGCAAGATACTGCAATACCAGTTTGGCGCAAACATTGGCGAGGCAATGCCATCAAGGCTTGAATACATCTGCGTTGCCGCACAGCCATCGAGCCGATTCATAGACGAGGAGCCATCAGACAACGAATACTGCATAATACTGAACAACAACGAGTTTACAGCGTGCACGCCAAAGCCAAATCCAGCCAACAGCAAGTTGGAAATTGGTTTCATAGTGCCCGACGACCAGGATGTCAAGATTGAATTGCTCGATTCAAAAGGCGAATTCATCAGCACGCTCTACGACGGGCCAGCCACCACTGGATTCAACAGCCACATCTTCAACATAAGCCGATACAGTTCAGGCGTTTATTTCTACCGCATCAGCCACAACGGACAATTCAAGTCGCAAAAAATCATCATCAGCCACGATTGACATCATCAATCAATCATTTTTTCAGGCTGCCGCACCAAAAAATGACATTTTGGCAAGGCAAAAAATGCTGGCAAAAATGAAATTGCGTAACACACACATCATTAACACATTAAGAATCAATAACAAACCAATATCAACAAAATGATGTTGATAATGATTGCGCATTTGATATAAAATTGTATTTTTGCAGTCCACATTTGGGGAAATGTGGAGAGTATTTATTTATTAATTAAAAAGTTAGGATTAGAGTGGACACACTTAGTTTAAAGACAATCTCGGCAAACAAGGCAACCGTTGAAAAGAAATGGGTTGTTATCGACGCCAAAGACGAAGTCTTGGGACGTCTTGCCTCAGGTGCTGCCTTCCTATTGAGAGGTAAGCACAAGACCAACTTTACTCCTCACGTTGACTGCGGTGACAATGTCATCATCATCAATGCTGACAAGGTTCAGCTTACAGGCAACAAGTGGGCAGGTAAAGAGTACACACACTACACTGGTTATCCAGGTGGACAACGTACTATCGTTGCAGAAAAATTGATGGTCAAGAACCCAATCGCAATGGTAGAAACAGCAGTAAAAGGCATGTTGCCAAAGAACAAGCTTGGCGCAGCTTTGTACCGCAATCTTTTTGTTTATGCAGGTGAGAGCCATCCACACGAAGCTCAAAAACCTGAATTGATTAACTTAAATTCAATCAAGTAAAATGGAAGTTATTAATGCAGTTGGACGTAGAAAGTCCGCTATCGCACGCGTTTACTTGAGCCAAGGTGCAGGCAATGTAACAATCAACGGCAAGGACTACAAGGAGTATTTCCCAGTAGAGACCCTGCAATACATTGTAATGCAACCATTCGGCGTGTTGTCATTGAATGGAAAGTTCGACGTTAAGGCTATCATCGACGGCGGTGGTGTAAAGGGACAAGCAGAAGCTGTTCGTCTTGGAATCACTCGCGCCTTGATGAAACTCGACGCTGACAACCGCAAGCCATTGAAGGCTGCAGGATTTGTTACCCGCGACCCACGTGAGGTTGAGCGTAAGAAACCTGGTCAGAAGAAGGCTCGTAAGAGATTCCAGTTCAGTAAGCGTTAATGATGCTGCACGAGAATATCGTTTAGTATCTAAATTGTTAAGACTTCTGAAACCACAGGACTACTTAACGATTGCTTTTACAACAAGAATGTAAACGAAAAAAATTTAAAAATGTCTAGAGTTAATTTTCAAGAATTATTGGACGCAGGTGCACACTTTGGCCACCTGAAAAGAAAATGGAATCCAGCTATGGCTCCATACATCTTTATGGAGAAAAACGGAATCCACATCATCGACCTTCACAAAACAGTTGCAAAGGTTGATGAAGCAGCTACTGCTCTTAAGCAAATAGCAAAATCTGGTCGCAAAATCCTTTTTGTTGCAACCAAGAAACAAGCAAAAGATATTCTTGCCGAGCAAGTTAAAAAAATCAATATGCCATACGTATCAGAACGCTGGTCAGGTGGTATGTTGACTAACTTCCCCACTGTTCGCAAGGCAGTCAAGAAAATGGGCACATTTGACAAAATGGAACAAGACGGTACCTTGGACCACCTGTCAAAACGTGAAAGACTGCAAGTTGACCGTCAACGCAGCAAACTGAACAAGACATTGGGCAGCATCGCTGACCTTACCCGTCTGCCAGCAGCATTGTTCGTAATCGACGTTCAAAAAGAAAAAATCGCCGTAGCAGAGGCTCATCGCCTTCAGATACCTGTATTTGCTATGGTTGACACAAACTCAGATCCTAACATTGTAGACTACGCTATTCCTTGCAATGACGATGCTGCAAAGGCAATCTCATTGGTTTTGGGCGCAATTTGCGACGCTATTCAGGAAGGTCTTGCAGAGCGCAAGGCTGAAAAGGACAAAGAGCCTGCTGAAGAAGAGCAAAAGCCAGCAAAAGGCGGCAAGAAATCATCTGCCAAGAAGGCAGTAGAAGAAGCTGCTGAAGAAGAGGAAGAAGTAGCTAACGAAGAAACCGAGGAATCGGCTGAATAATTAAAAACAAATACAATTATGTCAATATCAGCATCTGACGTAGCAAAATTGCGCAAGACCACTGGCGCAGGAATGATGGACTGCAAGAAAGCCCTTACTGAGGCTAACGGCGATTTCGACCGTGCTATCCAAATCATCCGCGAGAAGGGCCAGGCCGTTGCCAACAAGCGCGCTGACCGCGAGGCTTCTGAAGGCAACGTTATCGCCAAAGTTTCTGGCGACGGCAAATTCGGCGCTCTTATTGCTCTTAACTGCGAAACTGACTTCGTTGCAAAGAACGAAGATTTCGTAAAACTTGCACACGAGATTTGCGACTTGGCTTTGGCTCAAAAGCCTGCCGACCTTGCCGCTCTTAAGGCTCTGCCTTTCAAAAACGGCAAAGACGTTGACGGCATCATCACCGAACAAGTCGGCATCATTGGTGAAAAGCTTGAACTTGCCTGCTATGAATCACTTGCAGGTGAGTCTGTATGCGCATACATCCATATGGGCAACAAGCTGGCCTCTTTGGTAAGCTTCAATCAAGCTGGCCTTGATGCACAAATCTACAAAGACGTTGCAATGCAAGTAGCAGCAATGAACCCTGTATCATTGAGCAAAGACGATGTTCCTGCCTCTGTAATCGAAAACGAAATGACTGTCGCTATCGAGAAGACAAAGGAAGAACAAGTTGAAAAGGCTGTTGAAGCCGCTTTGAAGAAGGCTGGCATCAATCCTGCTCACGTTGACTCTGACGACCACATCGAGTCAAATATGGCAAAGGGCTGGAGTACTCCTGAACAGGCTCAACAAGCCCGCGACATCAAGGCTAAAGTAGCTGTAGAGGCTGCCGCAAACCTTAAGGAACAAATGATTCAAAACATTGCTCAAGGTCGCTTGAACAAGTTCTTCAAGGAAAACACCTTGCTGAACCAGGCATTTGTAAAGGACGCCAAAATCAGCGTAGCACAAATGATGGACGCAGCTTCAAAGGGTTTGACCTGCACAGGCTTCAAGCGTCACGCTTTGAAAGACTAATATTTGATTCTTTCAATACCAAAAGAGGATGCCAATCGGCATCCTCTTTTTTTTGCATTGTGCGACATTGTTAAAAACCGTTTAAAAAATGGGGCGCAAAAGCAAGTCCATTTCGGTGGCTAATGGTTAGATTTGCCTTGGTTCAATATATACAGGACAATGAGCAAGGAAAACGTAAAGACCCCATTGATGGGCCAATACAACCAGATAAAGGCAAAGCACCCCGACGCCATTCTGCTGTTCAGGGTTGGCGACTTCTACGAGACTTTTGCCGAAGACGCAGTCAAGACATCGAAGATACTGAACATCACGCTCACAAAACGTGCCAATGGCTCGGCTTCATCTGTGGACCTGGCAGGATTCCCGTACCACGCGCTCGACACCTATCTGCCAAAACTTGTCCGTGCAGGGCAGCGTGTGGCGATTTGCGAGCAGCTTGAAGACCCTAAACTCTGCAAGACTCTTGTCAAACGAGGCGTAATAGAACTTGTCACACCAGGCGTGTCAACCAGCGACAACATACTTGAAAACAAGGAAAACAACTTCCTCGCATCGGTATATTTTGAAAAGAAACAAGGCGGAATATCGTTTCTCGACATCTCTACAGGCGAATTCTACGTGGCCGAAGGAAGCATCGACTACATTAACAAGTTGATACAGAGTTTCCGTCCAAAAGAGATTCTCTACAAGCGCGACACCAAAGAGCAGTTTCAGGAAATGTTCGGAATGGGGTACTACATCTACGCCATTGACGAGTGGGTATTCTCTGAACAAGCCGCAACCGACCGTCTGCTCAAGCACTTCCAGACACAATCGCTAAAAGGATTCGGCATCGACAAACTGATACTCGGAACCATAGCCGCAGGTGCAATACTCTACTACCTCGACTTAACGCAGCATACGCAGATAAGCAACATTACGGGAATACGACGGATTGCCGAAGATGAATATGTATGGATTGACCGTTTCACATTCCGCAACCTTGAGATTTTCAGTCCGCTGAACGAGGACGGACACAGTCTCATCGACATTATCGACAACACGCTCACTCCTATGGGCTCGCGTATGCTGAAACGCTGGATGTCGCTTCCGCTGAAAAACGTGACGGCAATCAACGAACGTCAGCAGATTACTGCACATTTCATTGAAAATGAAGATACAAAATCAGCATTAGAGGCTGAATTGAAGAATGTGGGCGACCTTGAACGACTTATCAGCAAGGTGACTTTCGGACGCATCAATCCACGCGAAATGCTCGCACTGAAAACCGCACTCAAGTCCATTGCCCCGACAAAGCAAATCTGCGAGGCCTCTAATGTGCCTGCCCTGCAGGTTATCGGCGAGCAATTAAACCCTTGCGCATCAATTTGCCAAAGGATTGAAAACGAGATTTGCCTCGACCCACCCGTGCAGATTGCCAAAGGCGGCGTGATAAACAAGGGCGTGAATGCCGAACTCGACGAACTGCGCCAAATTGCTTATTCGGGAAAGGACTACCTGATTGAGCTTCAACAAAATGAAAGCGAACGAACTGGCATACCGTCGCTGAAGGTAAGTTTCAACAACGTGTTCGGGTACTACATTGAAGTACGCAACACTCACAAGGACAAGGTGCCTGAAGACTGGATTCGCAAGCAGACTCTTGTCAATGCCGAACGCTACATCACGCCTGAACTTAAGGAATACGAAGAGAAGATTCTGGGGGCAGAAGAGAAGATTCTCGCCCTCGAGCAAAAGATTTACAACGACCTGATTTTCGCCATATCGGAATTTGTATCAGCCATTCAACTTGATGCAGGTCTGCTGTCGAAGATTGACTGTCTGCTCTCATTCGCCACAACGGCGCAGCTTCACAACTACTGCCGTCCAGTAGTTGACGAAAGCCGCACATTCGAGATTCGTCAAGGACGCCACCCCGTGATTGAGACTCAAATGCAGCCAGGCGAGGAATACGTTTCAAACGACGTGTCGCTGAACGACGAAAACCAACAGATAATAATCATCACAGGCCCAAATATGGCTGGAAAATCGGCATTGCTGCGACAGACCGCACTCATTGTACTGCTTGCGCAAATAGGCGCCTACGTGCCCGCACAATCGGCCCATATAGGCTACATCGACCGTGTTTTCACACGCGTTGGCGCATCTGACAACATATCGGTTGGCGAATCAACATTTATGGTGGAGATGAACGAGGCGGCAAGCATACTGAACAATATGAGTGAGCGTTCTCTTGTTCTTTTTGATGAACTTGGCAGAGGCACCAGCACCTACGATGGCATATCCATTGCATGGGCTATAGTGGAGTATATCCACGAGAACCCTACAGCAAAAGCACGCACACTTTTTGCAACCCACTACCACGAACTTAACGAAATGGAGAAAAATTTTAAAAGAGTTAAAAATTTTAACATTTCTGTTAGGGAATCTGAAAATAAAGTTATATTTTTGCGTCGTCTTGTCAGAGGCGGCAGTGAGCACAGTTTTGGTATTCACGTGGCACAGATGGCAGGAATGCCCAAGAGCATAGTGAAACGTGCATCTGAGGTTCTTAAAAAATTAGAGGGGGAGAACTCAAAGGGTGTTGCACAAGGATTGTCTCACTCCAAAAAAATGAGAGATGCGGCAGAGTCAAGAGAGGGATTGCAACTAAGTTTCTTCCAACTTGATGACCCTGTGCTGAGCCAAGTGCGTGATGAGATTCTAAAGATAGACATCAATAGTCTTACACCCATTGAGGCACTTAATAAGCTTAATGAGATAAAGAAGATTATTAGCGGAAGGTGAGGCGGTGAGGCGGTGATTTGGTAAATGTAAATATTTAATAAAGGAAAATATGAAATTCGCACTAGTTACGGGAGCAAGTTCAGGCATCGGGTTGCAGTACGCACACCGATTGGCAGAACACTACAAGTATGACTTGGTACTTGTAAGCAATCAAGAAAAAGAAATCAAGGAAACTGCCGATGAAATGGCAGAGAAATACGGAGTAAAGGCTATCTCTATCTACAAGGATTTATCTACAGAGAGTGCTCCGCAAGAGTTGTTTGATTACTGCAAGGAGAACGGCATAGAGATAGAAGTGCTGATTAACAATGCAGGCGTGTTTTTCTTCAATGACCTTGCCAATACCGCAGAAAAGAGGGTAAACCTTATGCTTCACCTGCATATACGTACCGTTACAAACATGACACGTCTGTTTGGTGCCGCTATGGCTGAACGTGGACACGGTTATATCTTGAACATGAGTTCTATGAGTGCATGGATGGCAATGCCTGGCATTCAA
>CALABN010000099.1 GCA_937885735.1 uncultured Bacteroidota bacterium
GTCCCGACCAGACACTGCGCGACCTGGTCAACGCCATTTCACATACGCGCCGTAACATATTCCCCGTTGTTGATGAAGAAGGCAAGCTGATGGGCATCGTCCTTCTCGACGACATCCGACAGATAATGTTCAACACTGACATGTACGACACCACATACATATACGAACTTATGGTTATGCCACCCGACACAGTCAAAATCACTGACACAATGGACGTTGTAATGGAGAAATTCGAGAAATCGGGCGCATGGAATCTTCCTGTTATCAGAAACGGACTGTACGTTGGATATATATCTAAATCAAAGATTTACACAGCCTACCGAAAGGTATTGCTTAACTTCGCCGAAGAATAGCAAGAAGCTAACGCGCAAAAGCCTGAAAACCGATACCGTACACATAATTATACATTGCGCGACCTCATTGCACGGCATAACTTTTCCAACCAGCGAATCAGAAAAAACTTATAAAACTTAACATATCGACAATAATGCTATTTTTTTGCTTATCAATATTCAAAAGTGAAAACTCAGCATAAAAATCAATCGAAAATATCAATTAAAATCATAGAAAATTACGATGGAATTTATGGAATAAATGTACTTTATACTCCATACATTTGCGGCCGAAAAGCAACACAAAAAGTACATTGATATGTTTCAACTTATGATTTTGGTGTTCGTGCTCGGCTATGTGGCAATAGCATTGGAACACCCATTCAGAATTGACAAGGCCGCCCCTGCAATGTTCATCGGCTCAGCCTTGTGGGCAATCTACGCATTAGGCGCAAACAGCATCCTTACACTGGGGCACAGTACTGCCTGGAATGAGTTTGCACAAACCGTTAGCGGAGGCTTGACAGAAGAGAACATCCACTCATTCTTCTCTTCGGAACTCATTGAACATCTTGGCGACACAGCCGAAATTCTGTTCTTCCTGCTGGGCGCAATGACCATTGTAGAAACTGTTGACCGCCACCGCGGATTCAAGGTAATCACAGATCGCATCCAAACAAAAAACAAAGTCAAACTATTGTGGATTATCGGTTTCCTGACATTCTTCATGAGTGCCATACTTGATAACCTTACAACAACTATTGTAATGGTTGCATTGCTTCGCAAACTTGTTGCCGACCAAAAGACACGCTGGTTCTTCGCAAGCATGATTGTCATAGCCGCAAATGCTGGAGGCACATGGTCGCCTATCGGTGACGTAACCACCATCATGCTTTGGATTGGCGGACAGGTTACCACAGCAAACATCATAATAAAGGACATAGTGCCAAGTCTCATCTGTCTGTGCATTCCGCTGTCGGTATTGAGCATAATGCTAAAAGGCGATATTGAACGGCCGACTGAAGAAGTGACTGAAAACGACGACTGGACATCGCCAAAGACACAGAAAATCATGCTGGTGCTTGGCATTGCAGGCCTGCTGTTCGTTCCTGTGTTCAAGACAATAACACATCTTCCGCCTTACTTGGGAATGCTGTTGAGTTTGTCGATTGTATGGGCCGTGACCGAACTCATCCACAAGAACCATGCTCCCGCAGTCAAGAGCAAACTGCGCCCGACAGCCATCCTCAACCGCATCGACACTCCTACAATACTGTTCTTCCTCGGCATCCTACTTGCCGTATCGGCATTGCAGTCGGCTGGACAGTTGTCGCTCTTGTCACACACGCTCGACAACGGATTCAAGGACATGACCGGAGGAATTTTCATCACCGATATGATAATCGGATGTCTGTCATCTGTTGTAGATAACGTTCCGCTGGTTGCTGGCGCCATGGGCATGTACCCAATGGAAGCCGCCGACGCTATAGGCTATGCTGCAAACTTCGTTCAGGACGGACCATTCTGGGAATTCCTGGCATACACTGCAGGCACTGGCGGCAGCATGCTCATCATAGGTTCCGCCGCAGGCGTTGCCGCAATGGGCCTCGAGAAAATCGACTTCATCTGGTACCTGAAAAACATCAGTTGGCTGGCCGCAATTGGCTACATAGGCGGTGCATTGGCATTCATTTTCCAATCAATGATATTCTAAAAGCGACAAGTTTTTTCATCACCAATATCGATACAATCACCAGTCGGGATGCGCACCATTTGCGTCATCCCGATTTTTTTTAGATTGGGCCGAAACAATTTTCAAATGAAGAACCCGTTAATAGATGTAATAAGTATGGTGAATGATTAGTTTTTTTATCTTCGCAACCACAAACTCAAATACTAAAAGAATGATTCTTTCAACACTTCTACAGATTCAGGTGAACGGCACAGCAATGGAGGCTGCCGCAGAAACCGCAACAGAAACGACCACAGAAGCAACAATGTCGCTCCTCGACCTTACAATGAAGGGTGGCGTCATAATGATTCCGCTGGCCCTGCTGCTTATACTTTCAATCTACATCTTCATTGAACGCCTTCTGGTTATAAACAAGGCCGCAAAACTCGATGAGAACTTTATGGACCGCATAAAGGATTACATCCACGACGGAAAAATCGAATCGGCCACTGCCCTATGCCAATCAATAGACAACCCTATTGTAAGAATGATTGAAAAGGGTATCAGCCGTTTGGGACGTCCTCTTAACGACATCAATACCGCCATTGAAAACGTAGGCAACATTGAAGTGGCAAAACTTGAAAAAGGCATTCCATTGCTTGCCACTACAGCAGGCGGTGGCCCAATGATTGGTTTCCTTGGCACCGTTGTCGGAATGATTCAGGCATTCTTCAAAATGTCGCAGGCAGGCAACAACATCGACGTGTCGATGCTGGCAGGCGGCATATATGTCGCAATGGTGACAACCGTTGCTGGCCTTATTGTAGGCGTCATCGCCTATTTCGCACACAACTATCTTGCAACACGTGTTGAAAAGGTTGTAAACGAAATGGAAGCACGCACAACCGAATTTATGGACTTGTTGAACGAACCTGTAAGTTAACAGACAATGGCACTCAAACGACATTCAAAAGTCAGCGGCGAATTTTCATCGTCGTCAATGAGCGACCTTGTGTTCCTGCTGCTTATATTCTTTATGATGACATCAACGCTGATTGCGCCAAACGCGCTGAAACTGCTGTTGCCACAAAGCAACAATCAGACAATTGCCACAAAGCCAATCACGACCGTTTCAATAACAAAAGACTTACAATATGCCATTGAAGGCCAATATGTAAGTTTCGACCAATTGGAACAGACCCTTGTCAACAAAGTTGGACCTGCCGAGAACTATCCCGAGCCACCGACAATATCACTCCACGCCGACCAAAGCGTTGCCATTGAGCACGTCGTAAAGGTGATGAACATTGCTAAAGACCATAAATACAAACTAATTCTGGCCACCCGTCCTATCAAATAATGGCATCGACAAAAGAACAACGGATTTCAGCGCTTGGCACATCTATCATTAGCGCACTTATCCTGATACTTCTGGTGTTCGTGACTTTCATCAACGAACCCAACGAGGAAGAGGAAGGCGTGCTCATCAACTTTGGCGACTCCGAACAAGGTATGGGCGAAATAGAACCACGTCCCGCCATTGCGCAAACCGTTCCCGAGCCACCAACTCCCGTTCAGCCTGCAGAACCTGAACCCGAACCGACAAAAGGCGAAGAAGAAGTAATAAATCAAGACTTTGAAGAGTCGGCTGTGATTGAGCAAAAGAAAAAAGAGGAAAAACGCAAAAAGGAGATAGAGGAAGAACAAAAGCGCCAACAGGAACTTGAACAGAAACGGATTCAGGAAGAATTGCAACGTCAAGAGGAAGAACGCAAACGTCAGGAAGAGCAACAACGCAAGCAACAGCAACAACAGCAAATCAACTCAAAGGCGGCAAACGCCTTTGCAGGACGCAATGTCAACGGCGGAAATAGCGGCGAAGGCGTAACAGGACAACCTGGCAATCAAGGCGCTCTGAACGGCGACATCAACTCAAAGAACCGCATAGGCGGCGGTGGCGGCAACGGCATAAACTTCAGCCTCACTGGACGCTCATTTGGCTCAACCCCGCCAAAACCTGAATACAACAGCAAATCAGAAGGCAAGGTTGTTGTGGAAATCAGGGTAAACCGCAATGGCGATGTCATTGGAGCACAACCTGGCAAGGCAGGAACCACCACCAACGACCCTATACTGCGCGAAGCCGCAAAGAACGCCGCGCTAAAGGCCAAATTCAACTCCGACCCAAATGCCGCCGAAGTACAAGTCGGCACCATTACATACACTTTTATTCAGCAATAAAATGTGTATTAGCAATTAATTCTCAATTACATAAGGGAGGATTAGCTTAATTTGTGATTTTGTAACAATTTTATTTTTGCCCATATTGATTTAACAATAGCAAATATGAGAATCCAATTTTATCCCAAAAACAAACTGATTAAATTCCTATTAAAGAATTTAATTTATCCGGCAATCATTGTAATAATTGCATTTTTCGTCCTATTTGAATGTTCTTTTATTGGAACAAAAAAAGTATACGACAAAAACAACTTGGCACTTTACATAGACAAACAAGAAAACGTTCCAACAGATACTATTTTGAGCATTATAGACAAATATGAGCATCTTATTCAATCAAAAGAAGTTACATTGAAACACAAAATATACATAGTGTTCTGCAAGTCCCGAAAAGAGTATGACACAAAGACATTGTTTCTTTCACGTAATTCATTGGCTACTAATAGATTTACTGTGCCACAAATAATATTTGCACCTGTCGATTTTGACAAAGGGGTAGTAATAGCAATCGATTCTACATTCACTAATAGGCCAATTTCAAGCATTTTAGCACACGAAATCACACACTCATACGAACTACAGACATTAGGATTTATCAAATTTATAGTGTGTAAAAACTGGAAAGCGGAAGGTTTCGCCGAATATGTTTCACAAAGTTCCACGTTGGACATTAAAACCGCAACAGACCTATTTGTCGATAATAAAGAATATAACGACAGTGTCAATGTGAGCCCCAAAAAATATAAAAATATATTTAACTACTTTAAAAGCAGACTGCGCGCCGACTACTTATTAAGACACAAACAAATTTCAATTGACGAATTTTGGAATACAAAATACAACGAACAAATGCTTGACGATGAAATCAGGAAAGCAATAATTGATAATAAATATCAATTGTGAATGCACTATTATACAATAACAAAATATGTCTGAACAACAAGTCTTTGATTGGGGTACACATCGTCGTTTCAACGACTATTCATCTTTCATTAAAAACAAATTTGGCGGACGGGTACAAAAGATATCGGTCAATGTGGGACTGTCGTGCCCGAACCGCGACGGCACAAAAGGCACTGGCGGTTGCATCTATTGCGACAACAGTTCGTTCACACCCGCCTACTGCAATGCTTCCGACAACATAAGCACCCAACTGAAAAAAGGTCGCGATTTTTTCTCGAAGAAATATCCCAATATGCGCTACATTGCATATTTTCAGAGTTACACCAACACGTACGCTCCAATTGAAACTCTACAACCACTTTATCAAGAAGCGATTGACAATGGCATCGCTGGGCTGATAATCGGCACACGCCCCGACTGCATAAACGCGAAACTGCTCGATATGCTCGCCAAGATAAACGAGCACGTGCCTGTGGCTATCGAACTCGGAATGGAAACTACCAACAACAAGACTCTTGAACTGATCAACCGCCACCACACGTGGGAAGACTCGGTGACTGCGACAAGGCTTTGCGCATCATACAAACTGCAGGTTGGCGGGCATCTTATCCTGGGACTGCCTGGCGAAACGGAATCCGACTTCCTGCTTCACGCAAAACGCATATCGGAACTGCCGATACAGACACTGAAACTGCACCAACTGCAAATCATCAAGAACACCACACTGGCATCAATATACAGCCAAAATGCCGACTATGTGAACCTTTTCACGCTCGATGAATATATAAAAACCGTTGTCCATTTTCTGGAACACCTGAATCCGAAAATAGTATTGGAACGGTTTGTCAGCGTATCGCCCGCCGACAAACTGGTGGCACCCCGTTGGAACCGAATGAAGAACTTTGAAGTGGTCGCATTGCTTGACAAGGAACTCGAAAACCAAGGCACCTGGCAAGGACGGCTCTACAAACACAATAACCCGTGACGATATGAGAATCCTGCTTGGAATGAGTGGTGGCACCGACAGTTCTGTGACTGCAATGCTACTCAAGGAACAAGGTCACGAAGTTGTTGGAACGACTCTGCGCACATGGTCGGAATGCGACACTGAAGAATCTGAACCACAATACATTGCGAACGCCCGACATCTTGCGCAGAAACTGCAAATAGAACACCACATTGCCGATGTGAGAAAGGAGTTTCACGATACGGTTGTCAAATATTTCCAAACAGAATACTTGTCTGGGCGCACGCCACACCCCTGCGCGTTCTGCAATCCAAACGTCAAATGGAAAATACTGCTCGACTACGCAAACAGGCTCAATTGCGAACGGATTGCCACTGGACACTACAACGGAATAACCGAACGCAACGGCAAATTCTACATTACCACAGGCGTTGACGCCGAAAAGGAACAATCGTTTTTTCTTTGGGGACTTGGGCAAGACGTGCTAAGGAGAGCACTGTTCCCCCTATCGAACCTGACAAAAAACGAGGTAAAGCAAATTGCCATAAAATACGGATTCAGCAATGTCGCCAATCTAAAAGAGAGCATTGGCATCTGCTTCATACAAGGCACCGACTACAGGCCTTTCCTAAAGAAAATTCTTGAATCGGAAGGCATAAACATCGGGGAAGGCTATTTCATCGACAGGAACGGAACCAAGATTGGCAAGCACAACGGCTTCCCCTATTACACCATCGGCCAACGGCGCGGTTTGGGACTTGTACCCAAAGAACCCTTGTACGTCACCAACATAAACGCAACAGCAAACGAGATTACGCTCGGCCCCATAACAGATTTGTATCACACTGAATTCAAGGCTATTGACTACAACATTATAGACAAAAACGATTTCAAGAATCCTGTTGACGTGCGCATCAGATACCGCAAGCAAAACGCCAAAGGCAAGGTGCATTTCAATTCAGACAATGAATTGACAATAGAACTGATTGAGCCCGAATGGGGAATTGCACCTGGGCAGGCTGTGGCCTTCTATAATGGCGACATTCTGCTCGGCGGAGGATTTATTAAATAACCCTTATATCTAATAATCAATTATATACGGATATTTTCACAAAACGCGACTTGCAACTCTCTCAAAATATCCTAAGATATACTTTGTGATATTTTGCAATTATCTTAAAGTATACTTTGCGATATTTTTTATTTTTCTTAAAGTATACTTTGTGATATTTTATAAAAATGTGAAAGCATAATTAAAAATAATTACCTTTGTAGCGACAAGGAACAAAAGCATAACGGTATGAACAAGTCAATAATCAAAAAGATAATAGGCGAAAGACAGGCCGAAATACTGACATTCAAACTAATAAAGAGAAATGTCAAATTCGACCCGACATCGAACTACGTACTCATTGGCGCCCGACGCGCAGGAAAAACACACTTGCTCTATCAGGAAATGCAGAACAAAATAGCCGACGGTGCAAAACCTGAAGATTTTCTGTACATCAATTTTGAAGACGAACGGCTTTCATTCATCAAGGCACACGAACTCGGAATAATTCTTGACGCATATCTTGAAATGTTCGGGAATAAAAAGCCGTATATATATCTTGATGAAATACAAAACATTGACGGATGGGAAAAATTTGCAAGGCGGTTGGCTGACTCCAAATACAGGGTAATGATAACTGGAAGCAATGCAAAAATGTTGAGCGCCGAAATATCGACGACGCTTGGCGGACGGTTCGTCCCAAAGGAAATCTACCCGTTCTCATTCAATGAATTTCTGGAGTACAAAGGCATACATCTTGAAAAAAACTGGGAATTCGTGCCCGACACAAGAAATGCTGTCGCAAAACTTTTCGACGAATATTTCTATTACGGAGGCTTTGCGGAATCATTTGACAAGACCGACAAGCGCGAATGGATCAACTCGCTCTACCAAAAGACGTTAATGGGCGACATTGTGGAACGCAACTCAATAAGGAATTCACGGATATTCAGGCTGTTGGCGCACAAACTTGCCGATAGCGTAATGCAACCTTCAACACTGAAACGCTTGCAAAACATCATAAATTCGACTGGCGAAAAAATAAGTATGCCCATACTGAAAGATTATCTGGGATATATGGAACAGGCATACCTTACTTTTTCTGTATCAAATCTGGTTTCGCCATTAACAGACCAAACGACCATACAAAAACGGTATTTTGTCGACAACGGCATCCTGAACCTGTTTATGATAAACGGCGACACAAAGTTGCTTGAGAACATTGTCGCAATACACCTGAACAAGTTGTATAGGAACACACAGGAAGAACAGCGACTGTTCTATTACAACAGCAATGTCGAAGTTGACTTTTGCATCCCTGAAAAAAAACTCGCGATACAAGTGTCGTATAACATTGACGATTACGAGACATACGAGCGGGAAGTTGGCGGGCTTGCAAAATTCATCAAGTCGAACGATGGCTATAAAGGATTGATAATCACACGCGACCACGAGGAAACAATAAATACAAATGGCATCGTGATTGAAATTGTTCCTGTTTGGAAATGGCTGTGCGAATAACAAGCAATGAAACATGATTCCGCCATACAAACTAAAATCAGCCAACACAATATGCGACACAAAACGAAAAAATCCGTCTTACACATTTTACTCACCCCCAAATCTTATTAGATTTGTAAGCATCTGAAAAATCAAACAAAATGAAGCGAATCACCGTCCTATTGATAGCCATTATGCCACTTGCAGGCTTGGCTCAAGAAAAAATAGTCACCAAATACGGCAACGGACAAACTGCGAGCGAAGGCGTACTGAATCAAGGCAAGGAAAACGGGCTTTGGACCTACTACGACAGCCTCGGCGTAAAGACACAGACCATTGAATACAAGAATGGCGCCGTTCACGGCAAACTGACATATTTCTACAGCAACGGGAACATCCAAAATCAGGGCGAATTCAGCAACGGAATAATGAACGGGCATTATGTCGAGAACTACCTTAACGGCTCGCCTAAAGTTGAAGGCTACTACAAAATGGGCGCAAAAGACAGCATCTGGGCATACTACAACGGCTCTGGGCTGAAATACCGCGAAGAACGCCACTTCAAGGATTCACTGCTTCTTATCAACTATTGGGAAAACGGCAAGGAACAAACCATCAAGGACGGAAACGGAACCTACACGTCGTACTACCAATCGGGACAGGTAAAGGAAACTGGGCCATACGCCAACGGACGTGAAGACGGCTACTGGAAACGCTATTTCCCTAACGGGAATATGATGAGTAGCGGACACTACAAGGCTGGCATAGAAGTAGGCAAATGGCTCACTTACTACCGCGAGGGAAACCTGAAAAGCGAGATGAACTACGAGAACGGAATGAACATCCGCTACTACGCCAACGGGCAGAAGGAAATGGAAGGTATGCTCAAGGACAACAAGAAAGACGGAGTTTGGAACTTCTGGTACCACGACGGAAAGCCTAAAATGCAAATCAACTACACCGACGGAAAGAAGAACGGCCTGCAAACCGACTGGTTCGTATCGGGCGGAAAGTCGGACGAAATAAACTTCGCCGACGACAAGAAGGACGGCAAGGCAACCTGGTGGCACGAGGACGGGAAAATCGATATGGAAGGCCATTTCAAGCAAGACGTGCAGGACGGCCTATGGACATATTGGCGCACCGACGGACAGAAAGGCAACGAAGGCTACTTTGTCGACGGCAAAATGGATGGTCACTGGACTTACTGGTATGCCAACGGCAATGTCTGGAAAGAAGGCGACTTCAGCAAAGGATTGAAAAACGGTCATTGGATTGTCTATTACGAAGACGGCACTAAATTCCACGAAGGCGACTTCAGCAATGGCAAGGAAACTGGCTACTGGATTCAATGGTATGAAGACGGAAAGACTGAACAAACTGGATACTTCTGCGAAGGTATGATGGACAGCATCTGGAACGGCTACTACGAAAATGGCGACAAGCAATACGTAATCAACTACCGCAAAAACATAAAGAACGGCACCGCAACCTACTGGTATCCAGGAGGACAACTGCGACTAGTCGAGAACTACGCAAAAGGAGTCTATAACGGCGCTTACCAATCGTTCCGCGCCAACGGCTCAAAAGAATTTGAAGGCAGTTACCTGAACGGGACAAAAGACGGCATCTGGAAATATTTCAACCAATACGGCAAGCAACTGCGTCAGGAACAGTACAAAAACGGCAAGGAAGACGGACAATGGCTCACCTGGTACGACGAAGGCCCGCTGAATACCGAAATCAATTACAAAAACGGCATGCGCAACGGCACCTACAAAGTGCTTGAAATGAGGGGAACTGTCGTGTATGAAGCGACATTCAAGAATGACGAATTGGTGAAAGTAAAGGTTGACAACCGCGGAAAAGTAAAGTAAGGCTACCTGTTTACACCTTCCAACATCGGAACAAACGAGCAATCGCCGAAATCCTCCTTGGTGAATTCCGTTTCGCTTGTCCTGCAAATGCGCAACATACGTTGTGTCTTCTCGCCAACAGGAACCACCATAACTCCACCTATCTTGAGTTGAGACAACAGTTTTTCAGGAATACCAAACGCCCCTGCGGTGACAAGAATCTTGTCAAAAGGGCCATAAGTTGGTTTGCCTAAATAGCCGTCGCCATAGAAAAACTGCGGACGATACCCCATTGACGGCAACATTTGCTGAACCTTGACATACAATTCTCGCTGGCGCTCAATGGTATACACCTTCGCCCCCATTTCAACAAGCACAGAAGTCTGATAACCCGAACCTGTGCCAATCTCCAGCACCTTGTCGCCTTTTTGTATGTTGAGCAACTGCGTTTGGAATGCGACGGTATATGGCTGGCTAATTGTCTGTCCTGCACCTATTTGAAAGGCCTTATCAACGGCATACGCAAATTCGATGAATGCACTGTCGAAAAAGAAATGGCGGGGGATTTTGCCCATTGCATCGAGCACATTGGCATCGGTTATTCCCCTGCGAGCCAAATCATTAACCATTTGCGCGCGCAACCCCTGCTCCCTATATCCATCAACAGCCATAATTACTGCATTTGCAATTTATGCAAATTGGCCTTGTCGATTTTTTCCTTGGCGTACTTGAGTGTGACCTTGAACTCTTTTTCGTCCTTTGAAGGAAGTTCGTACATGGCATCGCTCATAATAATCTCGCAGATGGAGCGAAGTCCGCGGGCACCCAACTTGAACTCTATTGCCTTGTCGACAATGAAGTCGAATGTCTTCTCGTCGAACGACAATTTTATGCCGTCCATTTCAAACAGTTTGACATATTGCTTGACAATGGCGTTTTTAGGTTCAGTCAAGATACTGCGCAATGCCTTTCTGTCCAACGGATTTAGATATGTAAGCACGGGCAGACGGCCAATTATTTCAGGAATAAGTCCAAAAGACTTCAAGTCTTGAGGCGATACATATTGCATCATATTCTTGCGGTCAATCTGCGCCGTTTTTGCACTGTTGCCGTAGCCGACAACTTGTGTGTTCAGACGTTGTGCAATCTTCTTGTCGATGCCATCAAAAGCGCCACCGCAGATGAACAGTATGTTTTTGGTATCGACAGGAATCATTTTCTGGTCAGGATGCTTGCGACCACCCTGTGGCGGTACATTCACCACCGAGCCTTCGAGCAACTTGAGCAAACCCTGCTGAACGCCCTCACCGCTGACATCGCGGGTTATTGACGGATTGTCGCTCTTTCTGGCAATCTTGTCAATCTCGTCGATAAACACAATTCCGCGTTCGGCAGAAGGCACGTCGTAATCGGCCTCCTGAAGCAGACGAGTCAGAATGCTCTCGATATCCTCACCAACATAGCCTGCCTCGGTCAACACCGTAGCATCGACAATTGTGAAAGGCACATTGAGCATCTTGGCTATCGACCTTGCCAGCAATGTCTTGCCTGTGCCAGTCTCGCCGACAAGGATGATATTCGACTTTTCTATTTCAACATCATCGTCGGAATTGCTTTGGGCCAAGCGCTTGTAATGGTTGTAAACAGCCACTGAAAGATATTTCTTTGCATCATCCTGGCCAATAACATATTGGTCGAGAAAAGCCTTTATTTCAACAGGTTTCAGCAATTTAACATCCGACAAACTGAACTGCGAAGAATGCTTTGTCTCTTCCTTCACAATTTTGAATGCCTGCTCCACGCAAGCGTCGCAAATAAAGCCGTTAACGCCTGCGATAAGTAAATTAGCCTCTTTGCGGGTTCGTCCGCAAAACGAGCATCTGTCGATTGTCGAATTATCTTTCAATGTATTGAATATTAAATTATTATCAATAATAAAAGCAAAATAGATTCCCGACTAAGCCGAAAATCTATTTTACATTAAGCGTTATGAAATTTACTTTCTTTTCTTTGGTTCAAGAATTTCATCTATCATGCCGTACTCCTTAGCCTCGATTGCTGTCATCCAATAGTCACGGTCAGAGTCCTTCTTGATTCGTTCGAAATCATTGCCCGAATGAGTTGCGATGATGGTGTAAAGTTCGTCGCGCAACTTAAGGATCTCGCGTGCGGTAATCTCAATTTCAGAAGCCTGACCTTGAGCGCCACCCATTGGCTGATGAATCATTATGCGCGAATGAGGCAGTGCCGAACGCTTGCCCTTTGCTCCTGCGCACATCAACACAGCGGCCATTGATGCGGCCATTCCTGTGCATATTGTGCAAACATCGGGCGACACGAGCTGCATTGTATCATAAATGCCCAAGCCAGCATACACCTCGCCACCAGGTGAATTAAGATAGATTGAAATATCCTTGTCGCTGTCTGTCGACTCCAGGAACAGCAATTGTGCCTGAATGATATTTGCCACATCCTCGTCAATAGGAACGCCAAGGAAAATGATACGGTCCATCATCAAGCGAGAGAATACATCCATCGAAGCCACATTGAGCTGGCGTTCTTCGATGATATTTGGCGTAATGTAACTGTTCAGCACCGAAGAATAACGGTGAAGAGCAAGGCTGCTAATGCCAGCGTGCTTAACAGCATATTTCTTGAATTCGTCGCTTGGGAACATATCGGTTTATTATTTGAAAAGTTCGTTAAATTCCTTTGTTGTAACTTCCTTAGTCTCAACCTTGACTGTCTCCTTCAGATAAGCGGCAACCTTTTCGTCAAGTTTGCGGTCGTGCAGGTTGTTGCGCTCTTCCTCTTTCGAAAGCGACTGCTTTGCGAATTCAGTAAGTTGCTCGTCAGGCAAAGTTGTCAGGCCATATTGACGGAATTGTGATGAGATTTGCTCTTTTGCTGCGGCAAGCAAATCATCTTCAGAAATAACGATGTTGTTGTCAACGGCAATCTTGCCCTTAATCAGCTGCCAAGCAAATTCCTTGCGCATTTCAGGATATGATTTCTCAACATCTTCAGCAGTTGTCTTCTCGTTGGCAACGACAATCCAGCGTTTCAGAAACTCGTCAGGCAGTTTGACGTCCAACTTCTCAACCAATTTTTCCTTGGCATCGATGATGAACTTGAAGTTGCTTTGGATTTCGAGTTCCTTCTTGAACTCTTCCTTGATTTTTGCACGATATTCCTCAACAGAGTTTACGACACCCTTGCCGTAAAGCATATCGAACAATTCCTGATTTGTCTCGGCAGGTTGGTGACGAGTTATATCGCTGATAGTGAAACGGAAATTGCCTGTAAGTTTTTCAGATTCGGCAGCAGAGATGCGCAACATTTGTGCGCGGTCGGTATTGTTTGCGAAAGCCTTGACAATATCGAAATCGACAATGTCGCCCTTCTTTGCACCTACAACCAAGGCACGGATTGAATCCTCGTTGATGCGGTCAACGGCGAACAATGCGTCTTCTGCCTTTACACCGCCCTCAAGAACGTTGCCGTCGGCAGCAAGTTGCTCGAAAGTACCTTTTACCAAATCCTTTTCCTCAACCTTGTCAACGCTTACTGACTTGCCGAAGCGGTATGCGTTGCTTTCAACCATGCTGTCAAGCATATCTTCACCGACAGTTATGTCGTAATAGTTGAGTTTATCTTTCTTTGAGAGTTTCAAGTCGATTGTTGGTTTCAAGCCAAGGTCGAAAGTGAACTTGAATTCTTCCTTGCTTTCCAAATCGATATCAGAAGGACGTGATGAACTTGGAAGCGGCTCGCCAAGGAATTCTATTTTTTCGTTTTTGATGTACTCCATCAGGTTCTTTGAAACAATCTTGTTCAGTTCGTCCCAAAGGATTGCCTTGCCATACATTTTCTTAACAAGGCCCATAGGTGCATTTCCTGGGCGGAAACCATTAAGGCTTACTCTTTTGCGGTAGTCCTTCAAAGCCTTTTCTACAGTTTCTGCATAATCGTTCTTTACGATGTCAACAGACAGAACGACATTAAGTTCGTCGACGTTTTCTCTTGTAATGTTCATTTCTTCTCGTTTTTGAGAGTTTTTATCTAGATAAAAATTAAAAAACCGCCCACCGAAAAATAACGGAAGGCGGTTGTATCAATTGTGCGGATGAAGGGACTCGAACCCCCACGCCTCACGGCACTAGATCCTAAGTCTAGCGCGGCTACCAATTACGCCACACCCGCGGCTAAAAGCGGTGCAAATATATATTATTTTTGAGAACGAACCGCCACTAGGCAAAAAAAAGTTGAAAAACATTTTCCAAGCCCACCGAACACAAATGCCTACGGCATTATGCAAAACAATTTTTCAAACATACAAAAAAATGCGCGGAAGTTGCTCCCTTACGGAGGCAACCGCCACGCATTCTCGGCTTGGCACATGACATCTATTCTGCGGAAGGGCAGACAGGGCGCACCGAAAGGCCGCGGAAACGGTTGAGGTAGTTCCACGGGTCGAAGCCGCCCGAGTAGAAGAACAGGCAACGGCCGTCGTACGAGTTGTTCTCGTCGAGCGACGACGACCAGTAACAGCCGTAAGAGCCATCGCTGACGAGGCTGCCGTTGTTGCGACACCCAGCGGCAGGAAGAAAAATGGAAGCGCCCTCATAGCCTTCCTTGGTACTCGTGAGCACATAGCCTTTTACGCCAGTTCCGTTGTAATTGTCTGTCCACACTTGTGTAGTGTTATTGTAGAGTTCATCCCAATCGGCAGCAGTAGGCATGCGCCACTTGCCACCCCAGTTGGCGCGGGCGGCATCGTCGGCAAGGTCGAGTTTCTTCTTGTTATCCACTGTGCCATAACTGTTACTGGTACAATATTTAGTCATGGTTGATTCACTTCCGTTGCACCATTTGTATGTACTCCAATTGAAATTGTCTTTCCCGCTGTTGTAACCTTCAATTTCGCCCCATGCGAAATAGTCGCCATACTCCTCTGGAGCGCTGGCGCCTACGTTGCAGGTGGCCCACATTACATTTAGCCCGAGGTCTACATAGTCGTGCCCATTGGCGGGATCTGTTAACATTTTTATCTTGCCGTTTAATGCCTGTATTTCCGCTTTCAGGCTGGCGGTGTCGGCTTTCAGGGCGTTCTTTTCGCCTGTCAAGGTCTTTATCTGCCCGTTAAGAGTGGTGGTGTCGGCTTTCAGTCCATCCACTTGGCTATTCAAGCCGTTAATCTGGCTTTCAAGCGCTTGCTTTTCCGCTTTCAGGACGTCTTCTGCGGGAGGGCAGACTGGACGCACCGACTGGCCGTAGCAACGGTTGATGCTGCTCGACTGGCCGAAGTAACCCTGGTTGAAGTACAGGCGACGGCTGGTGTTGTTCGAGTTGTACTCGTAGAGCGACGACGACCAGTAGTAGCCGTATTTGCCCTCGCCGACCTTCTCGTCCCGACCGACCGTATCTACAAGTTCATCGACAAGAACAAAGAAAGATTCGGAAAATGATCTGTATAAGACCGGGAG
>CALABN010000100.1 GCA_937885735.1 uncultured Bacteroidota bacterium
CCTTTATCCAACGCATCTTCAATCGGCAAACTAAACACTTGACCACCAAAATATTGCACAACAAAGTATGCGATTTATGATAAAATTGCACGATAGAGTATGCAATTTTGCCAAAAACTGCATTACAAAATGTGCAATAGTGGCAAATACCGCAAATTAGAATAAGCAATTCGACCTTTATTTCACATTGTTATCGACAAAACAACCGTTTATAACTTTTTCATAAAATGACATTGGCTACAATTATGAGGCCCGTCATTTTTCCTAATTTGCTACGTTCAAAAAGAAACATCACTCAAAAATGAGCATCAACAAATTTCAGATAAACGGTGGCAACACATTGAGTGGCACCATCACCCCGCAAGGCGCCAAAAACGAGGCTTTGCAGGTGCTTTGCGCCGTACTGCTGACCGACCAGGAAGTAATCATCCGCAACATACCGTCGATACGCGACGTGAACACCTTGATTGACATCATTGCCGACATGGGCGTCAGCGTGGAACATATCGACAAGCACACCTGCAAGTTCAAAGCCGACAAGATTCAGCCTGAATACCTGCACTCAAAGGAATTTGTGGAAAAGACAGCAAAAATCCGCGGCTCGGTGATGCTGGTAGGCCCACTATTGGCTCGGTTCGGCAAAGCCTACATTCCAAAACCAGGTGGCGACAAGATTGGACGCAGAAGGTTGGACACTCACTTCATAGGCTTGCAGAAACTTGGCGCACAGTTCAACTACGATGCCGACGGAAAATTCTACCATGTTGAAGGCAACAACCTGAAAGGCACTTACATGCTTCTCGACGAGGCTTCTGTAACTGGTACCGCCAACATCATACTGACCGCCGTAATGGCCAAAGGCACAACAACAATCTACAATGCCGCCTGCGAACCATACATCCAGCAACTGTGCAAGATGCTGAACCAAATGGGCGCAAAGATATCGGGCATAGGCTCGAACCTGCTTACCATTGAAGGCGTATCGAAACTGAACGGATGCGACCACACTATTCTGCCTGACATGATTGAAATTGGCAGTTTCATCGGACTTGCCGCAATGACACGTTCAGCACTGACAATCAAAAACGTATCGTATCCAAACCTTGGCATCATACCTCGCGCGTTCCATCGATTGGGAATACAAATGGAACTGAAAGGTGACGACCTTTACATTCCCGCACAAGAACATTATGAGGTGGACACTTTCATTGACGGCTCAATACTGACAATAGACGACGCCCCTTGGCCTGGCCTCACTCCCGACTTGTTGAGCGTGTTGCTTGTGGTTGCGACTCAAGCCAACGGCAGCGTACTGTTCCACCAGAAAATGTTCGAAAGCCGACTGTTCTTTGTCGACAAACTGATTGACATGGGCGCACAAATCATTCTTTGCGACCCTCACCGCGCAACGGTAATTGGAATGAACAACAAGCACAGGCTGAAAGGCATCAATATGACGAGCCCCGACATACGCGCTGGAATGGCCCTGTTGATAGCGGCATTATCGGCCAAAGGCACGTCGGTAATCGACAACATTGACCAGATAGACCGCGGATATGAAGATATCGACTTGCGTATAAATGCCCTTGGCGGTGACATCATAAGACTATAAATCAGAAAAAACATAACGCATTGAAAAAAAACATCTCAACCGATTTTGTCAGCAGTGCCCGCCAAATGATTGACGAGGCTGAAAAAATCGTAATTGTGTCGCACAAGAATCCTGACGGCGACGCAATTGGCTCTGGTTTGGCTCTATACAATTATCTTACAGACATAAAGAAAGATGCAACATTCATATTGCCCGACCTTATGCCGAACAATATGAAATGGATGCCAAATGTGGACAAGATTGTAACTTACAAAGTCACGCCCGAAATAGCAGATACCATAATAGAGAAAGCCGACTTGGTGATTATGGCTGACTTCAACAGCGAAAGCCGTCTTGGCGACTCCGCAAAAAGTTTCGAGGCTAGCACTGCAAAACGCATACTCATAGACCACCACCCTTTCCCTGAAATACCGAACAACTTGGCATACAGCCGTCCTGAAGCAAGCAGCACGTCGGAACTGGTTTTTGAACTGCTGACAGAACTTGGCGGCAACGACGTGCTGGCGACTAATGTGGCAACGTGCATCTTCACTGGCATAATGACCGACACCGGATGCTTCAACTACAACTCATCGGACCCTAACACTTTCAGGACAATTGCCAACCTGCTTGAATCGGGAATCAACAAGGACCAGATTATCGACAACGTGTTCAACCATTTTTCAGAAACACGCCTGCGCCTACTCGGATTCAGCCTCAACAAGAAGATGAAGGTGATTCCTGAATACCAAACGGCATACATCTGGCTCACAAAGAAGGAATTGGAATCGTTCAACAACCAACAGGGCGATACCGAAGGATTGGTGAACTATCCGCTTACAATAGACGGCATCAACTTTACCGCTCTTTTTACAGAAAAAGACGGCCTGACAAAATGCTCGTTCCGCTCACGTGGCTCGTTTCCTGCCAACAAGGTGGCTTCAGAGCATTTCAACGGTGGCGGTCACCTGAATGCGGCGGGTGGCGAATTCCACAAGACAATCGGCAAGACGATTCATTACTTTGAATGCATTCTGCCTGAATACACATCGTATCTTGAAAAATGAGAATACTGAATTCCATATTGCTGACTATCCTGGCTACAATCCTGATGCAGAGTTGTGGCAATGGCAAACAACCTAAAAACGGATTGGTGCCGATGAGCGAAGAAAGCCTCATCAAAGCCAACAAGGGGCTTGTAGCCATTGACAAGGAACGCATTGAGGCTTACGCCAAACGTCACAATTGGGATATGCAGGTGACACAAACTGGGCTTTGGCACCAGACTTACGAGCACGGCACTGGCGACAGCGCCCGCACTGGCTCCGTGGCACACATCAACTACAGCGTGTCGCTACTCGACGGAACCCTCTGCTACACATCGGACAGCACTGGGCCAAAAGAATTCCTGATTGGACAAGGTGGCGTGGAATCTGGTCTTGAAGAGGCCATTACGATGATGCGCGTGGGCGACAAGGCTCACTTCATTATGCCACCACATTTAGCCCACGGGCTTTTAGGCGACGGCGATAAAATTCCCGCCCGCGCCACTATAGTTTATAATGTGGATTTACTTAACTTGACAAGCAACTAACTAAAAAACGATTGATATGTCAATCAAACTAAAAAACAACAAATTACTGTCACTGCTCGCAATTGCGATTCTTTTAGTGACGGCTTCCTGCACAAACAAATTCGACGGCTATTCACACAAGAACGGCTTCTACTTCAAACTGATAACCATTGGCGACACAGTGGACCTTCCTGTTGCTGGAAACTACGTAACCACACAACTGCGCTACGCCACCGTTTCCGACTCGGTGTTCTTTGTCGGAAACCGGACTTTCCAACTAACCGAACCTGAATTTGAAGGCTCAATAGACGAATGTTTCCTGATGCTTTCCGTTGGCGACAGCGCTTCGTTCATCATTGATGCAGAGAAATTCTTCACAAAAACCCTGCAATGCCAAATGCCTTCGTTCCTGGGCAAAGGCGATATGATGAAAATCGACATTCGAATGAACGACATTCGCACCGAAGAACAATATCGTCGCGACAAAGAGGAATTCCTGAAATGGATTGAGGATTTTGGCGAATATGAGAAACTTGTGCTACGCAATTTCATTGAAAAAGAAAAGATTGAGGTTGAGCCAAACGATATGGGAATGTATTTCATCAACCTATATTCAGGAACTGGAAAGCCTGTGGAATATGGCGACATTGTGACTGTAAATTACGAAGGCAGGTTCCTGAACGGCAAGTTCTTCGACTCGACAGTGAAACGCAACCAGCCATTTGAATTTGTCTATGGCTCTGAAATGCAAGTGATTCCAGGACTTGAAGACGCCATTGGCAGAATGCGTGAAGGCCAACGGGCCTTGGTCATTCTACCTTCAGACTTGGCTTGGGGCGAGAAAGGCTCGTCAACTGGAATCATTCCGCCATTCACAACCGTCATTTACGAAGTGGAACTGATAAAAGCCGTATCGCAATCGTACGAAGATGACATTGACATAGAAATTGCCGACAGCGTAGCCGAATAACAACTCAAAGAGGAAAAGCAAAGACGTAGAAAATGGACGGCATCACTGACAAACTAAAACGGTTTTACCACAAGCACAACATCGCAATATGGGCCTATGTCAGTTTCACACTCATAGGCATCATAGTATGGATAATCCGCGACATCAGGTATTTTTTCCTTTTCAACGGAATTGGCAGTACAGAATTCATTACCAGGGTAATTGTCACGAATCACCCTGAAAAACGCCAACTGATGCGCCGAATCATACAGATATTTGTAGGATCATTGCTTCTGTTCATGCTCGGACTCGGCTTTGGCGTCGATTTCCAGTTTGAGCACATATTTTTCGACTTGCAGGCAGGCGTTGTAACAGGCGCGTTGATTCACGCCATAATTGCCCGAATAGTCATTCCGTTCGTCTTTGGCAATGCCTGCTGTTCAAGAGCCTGCTGGGACGGTATGTTCTTTGAATTGATTAACGACAAGCGGAAATATAAAAAAGAGGTGAAAAGGAACAATTGGATTGCGTGGGGCTACATTCTCCTTCTTATAGCAATGACCATTTTTGTAGCACATTACTTCACCAATCCGTCGGGCGACGAAAACGAGGCATTGCGCAAAAAGTGGATTATATGTCAAAACATCTTCATTGTTTGTTTGGGATTCATACTGAATTTCCTTTGCGGAAGCCGTGCCTATTGTCGCTTGCTTTGCCCATATATGACCATTTCAAGTTTGCTGTACAAATTTTCACTTTTGAAAATAACCCCCGTCAAATCGAGCGAATGCACACAGTGTGGCGCCTGCACAAAGGCTTGTCCAATGCTTATCGACGTAAAAGAATCAGTGCAGAAAGTTGAAAAAGTGCAAAATGCGCAATGCATTCTATGCGAACGTTGCGTCAGCGCCTGCAAAAAGGGCGTACTCAAGGTCAGCAACAAGAAGGCTGAATAAAATCAGGACACATACCCAACAAAAAAGCCCAAATCCCTTGGGCCTTCTTATGTGGTTGCGTACCTTAAGTTGAATTCAAAAATATCTCGAAATCAATTTATTGAACCCACCTTAAAAATCGCTGAACTTTTCGTTCTTCTCTTCGATAATCGCCATACACTCCATTTCAATCAGCCAATCGGGACGGCAGACTGGTGCAAAAACGATTGTCTTTGGCACGTCTGGCAAACGGTAGTCGGCCCACGCCTTGATAATTGCGTAATCGGCATAATCACGAAGGTAAATGATTGCTGATGCGATATCGGAAACCGAAGCCTTTGCCTCGGCGAGCAAAGCGCTCACATTCTCAAGCATTCGGTCTGCTTGCTTGTTCACATCGCCTGGATAAAGTACCTGACCCTTGTCGTCGATGCTGGCGGTTCCGCTAATCAACACGTGCGAACGGTCGCCGTAATGAATGGCTGTGCCACGCTCAAATGTAACTCCATATTCGTATGTAGGATTCAAATGGTCCTTTGCGTGAAGATATTGCACCTGACCTGGCTTGAATCCCTTCAATGCGTAGGCATCGAGCAATACATTGCACTTTGAATCGGAATGGTTTCCGCCGATTCCTGTGCTTGCAATATAGTGGCTGTCTTTTGTAAGACCTTCTTTTTCAAAGAACTCACGACGCCCCTTGACAACACCTGCATAATTGACATCGATATTCTGCACAAAAAGCCACGTACGCATACAGTTGCCTGCCAAAGTAACATTGTGTTTGCGAAGATGCTCAACATAGTCGGAAAGCACCTTGCTGGTCTGCTCTTCAGAATTGCCTTGATTGCAATGCAGATACGTATTGTAAATGTGAGAATAGCCATTGTGCTTGACTATGAACGAATCGGTAGATGATTCCAATTCAACATCTGTCTGATATATACACCACATTGCGATTTTAGTACCATTGAGTTCGGCCTGCTCAACTATTGACACTGCACAAGGCGTGTTGCCCATAGTCTTATTAAGCAAATCAATCTGATTGGTTGAATCGCTTAAAAAATAACGCACAAAGACAGCCTTTGCCGAAGGAATACGCGTGTTGTTGAATTCCTTGCAAGCGCCTTGCAAGTGGCTCAACTGCTCCACAAACGACATATTACGACGTGTTACGTGGAACATTACATGATATTCAGTAGGCTTTTCACTGATTGCAAAACGAGAAACCTGTGCTTCAACGTTGTATAAATCTGAAGAAAAATGAGTGTATTTCAATGTTGCAAAATTTAAAAACGCACGAATTTAGAAAAAAATGTATCAACTACGCTAAAGGTGAGTTCTATAAATTCACCGTTTTAAAAAAATATATACCTGAATGGACTATATTGACTTTTCGGCGCTTTTTGTTTTTATCGATATCTTTATGGTTGTCAGTCGCCAACAACGCCCGCACTGTCTCCTTCTTCCGTCCATAAATCTACTCGATAAAAATTCAAAAAT
>CALABN010000101.1 GCA_937885735.1 uncultured Bacteroidota bacterium
CATCATTTTAGCTAGTTCAATTGCCTTATACATTAATAAATCACCAGACCCAAAATTGCGGTATTCTGTTGGAAAAGAACTAATTAACGTATATAACGAATTGTCGTCCCAAACAACAAACAATGCGCCTTGAACATTTCCTTCTTTATCAATTGCTGACAAAATCCTGCAATTACCATTGGATTTACAAGCCTTGTAGATGTTGTTGAATACACTATATGAATAACTTATTTGACGGTTCTGGTTTGCCAAACAACGTTTATGGTGCTCATAAAAATCTTCAGGCGACATATCAAACTCAACCGTGACAACTTTCTCCGCCTTTCGGATATTCTTCTGTTTGGAATATTCAAAATTGCTGTAAATCTGTGACATTTGCAGTTCTTTTGATATTCTGTAAGAATATTTGGTAGTCTGCTGAAATCCTTTCCAAAAATATGGCGACCAATACTTGAAATACCTGCCCATACAAAAAGTTGAAAATATAGTATTTGGCAGTAATTCAATAAAATAATTGGATATTTCTTTTCTCTTGCTTAAAGAAATTGGCTTATTATCAATCTGATTATCAACAATATAATACTCCCCTAAAAACTGCGTCAATGGTGGCATTACAATGTAATTCAGGCCGAATTTCTTCTTGATGAAATATACAAAAACAGAGTCGATATTGCCGTTAATGTCGTGAGATTCAGCGCACCACTCTCCGCCTTCGCAGACAGCATCGAGCCACCACGACTTGAAGAAAATCGGCAACTTGTCGTTCAAAGTCTTATATAAATCCTTATCAATCATTTAACACGGCCTCCTTTGATAAATGCCTTTTTATAAAATACATTGTCAAGACTGTTTACTTCAACGCCTTTGGACGTACTTGCGTGTACAAATTTGCCGTTTTTTAGGTAAATGCCAACGTGATTTGGCTTCTTTCTGCGTTTTTCATCAGTACGGAAAAAGACCAAATCGCCCTCCTTAAGCTTTCCACGCCTGATTCTCTTGCAGTTACCATAAATATCCTCGACAGTACGCTTCAAACTTGTGCCATACACATCTTTATATATAGCGCCAGCAAATCCAGAACAGTCGACACCTTTTTTGGTGGTGCCTCCCAACCTGTACTTGACTCCCAACCACGAAGAAACTGATTTATACAACTTAATATTGTCCTTTTTGGTTATTTCCACACCAAATTTTCTTGACAAAGCCTCCCGCTCATTTACTGCAACACTTTTAGATGACGCGCACGATGACAAAATGGAAACAAGTCCTGCCAAAAATATAATATGCCGTATCAGTTTTTTCATTCAATACTATTTCACTTCTGTTTTAAGAAAATGAAATTGACACAAATGGTCAATTTTGCATTGTAAATATTATGTTAATAAATATTAATTTATTCACAAATTTTGAAAATTCTCAATTTTGAATTTAAACAACCTTAAATTTTACAAAAGTAAACTATGATTTTTACTACAAATATTACATTTGTAAACCATTTTTAACCGCCTTGTTTACATCTTTAGCCAATGTTGGACCATAATAAATAAAGCCAGAAAACACCTGAACCAGCGTTGCCCCCGCCTTAAGCTTATCAATGGCATCGTCAGGCGACATAGTGCCACCCACGCCAATGATAGGCAGTTTGCCGTTGGTCTTTTCACTTATATACCTTATTATCTCAATTGACCTGTCGCACAACGGCTTGCCACTCAAACCGCCATTGGCAATCTCCTCAATGCGTTTTGGATTAGTCTTGAGTCCATCGCGACGTGTGCTTGTATTTGACGCCACAACGCCGTCAATTCCGTTCTGCGCTATTACGTCCAATGTCTCGTCAATCTGCTGAAAATCCAAATCCGGCGATATCTTGAGCAATATAGGCTTATACACCGACTTTTGCGCGCGCAACTGCGTCAGAGCGCCCAAAATGCCGTCAAGAGCCTCGTGGCCCTGCAACTTCTTCAGGTTTGTCACATTTGGACAACTGACATTGACAGTGATGTAATCGACATAGTCGTACAACCCCTGAAAACAGGTTACATAATCGTCTATGGCGTTCTCGTTGGGCGTTGCCGTGTTCTTGCCAATGTTACCGCCAATGACAATCTTGTGATTGCGCTTGCGCAACCTCTTGACAGCCTCCTCCAAACCGTTGTTGTTGAAGCCCATACGGTTGATTATGGCACCGTCGTCTGGCAGGCGGAACAAGCGTGGCTTGGGATTGCCAGGCTGTGGACGTGGCGTGACAGTGCCAATTTCGACGTGGCCAAAACCCATATTTCCCAACATAGAATATACCTCGGCATTCTTGTCGAAACCCGCGGCGATGCCTATTTTATTGGGAAACTTGATTCCGCAAAACTCTGTTTCCATTTGTAAACTGCGGGGATTGAGAAACAATCCCATAACACGGCCCAAACCTATGCCGTTAGCCACTTTGAGCCCCGAATTGATAAAATAATGAATCTTTTCAGGGTCAGTGCGGAACAAGATTGGCCTAATGACACTTTTATACATTTAAAAATCGTTTTTTGACACTCAAATATAAAAAAATGCCAATGTCAAAAATTGGCATTGGCACAATAGTAATTTACAAACTTGCTAACAGATACAAATCACCTATCAATCTATATTACTGCTTGTTATAAACAACAAACGTATTATCGGAATATAGAACAACGATTTGCTTCACTTCAGATGCACGTTGGGTAATCTGCTCAACAATAGGCGAAACGCCCTGCAATGGACTCTCCTTTTGCTCTTGCGCGTCAACGGATTCATTGTCAGGTGCTTCACTTGGCGTCTCGGGCGTTTGGTTTTCTAGCGGACTTACAGGTTCAGCAGGCTTGACTGCTTCCTCTACAACCGTGGTATCCTCAATGGTGTCGAAAATGGACGTTTGCACAGGCTTTTTGTATATCTCGCCACGCCCCATAACAAGCCAATCTGTATTGTACTGCGGGAAATTGTTCAAAATCTTTTGCAACAATTCGAGGCTCGGGCCATTTCGCCCGTTTAGAATGTGTGAAATATTAGAGCGCTGAATGCCTAACAAATCGGCAAAAGCAGAGGAATTCAACCCTTCCGATGCAATAATCTTTGCAATTCTTTCTCGCATTTCCATATCGTAAATTTCGATTTTACAAATGTAACATTTTGCAAATATCTACAAATATACATTTGTAAATAGTGTGATTTTTACATTTGTATACGAAATACGAATATACTTGACTTATATAATTAAATCTATGGTTTAAATAAACATATTATATTATTGGGTTATAGTAATTTAGATTTAATATTTAGTGATTATTTGTGCATTATTGGGTTATTTTACTGGTACGATATGGTCAATTATTATAGTATAAGTTTAACTCAAATGACTTATATTATTGATTAGTCGACATTTGCATTTATATATAAATGCCATTTACATAATTAAACTGATGCACATTTACATTTGTAACAAGACAAAACAACCGTATTTTGAATGATTTTATTGCGGAAAATTATTGTAAAATAAATTACTGCTCTATTTTCATGAAAATTCTGTACATAATTACACCTAACAGAACTTGATGCCAGTTCCCCACTCCAACACTTGAATACAAAGGGTTAGAGAAAATGAAAAAAACGAGAACAAGGCCTTCGAGAATTCGATAAACGGCATCAAACTTTATATCGGATAATGCGACAGGCAATATTGAATTCTCAATGGGCAAAAAACGGCAAAAAACCGTCATAACAAACTAAAAACAAGCACGATACACCCACAAAAACCGTGTACAGAAAATCGCCTTAAAAAACAAAGCACTCCCACCATTCGTTGATTTTGAAGAAATTCAAGAAAAAAATGGCCTCAAAAAGCCATAGAGAAAATCCATAAAAATAAATTTTAAGAACGCACCTATATTTTTATACATTTGCAACGCGAAAGCAACGGAGTTTAGCGCAGTTGGCTAGCGCGCTACGTTCGGGACGTAGAGGTCGCTGGTTCGAATCCAGTAACTCCGACAAGCCCGGCATCTAGTCGGGCTTTTTTTATATACCACAAACCCAACAACAATGGCAGACAAGTTTACCACAGATTTTCAGGTTTATACATACCAGGCAGATTCACGGGAATACGTTAGGCCAAACTACTTGTTTGGATTCTTCATAGAAGCAGCAAGTATGCACGCCGAAAATCTAAACGTAGGGCATTCATCGCTTCGCGAAAAATTCAACGCATTCTGGGCGCTATCAAAATTCCACATTGACATTATTGACACGCCCCGCTGGCATCAAACCATAAAAGTGATTACGTGGCCCGCAGAATACAACAGGCTCTTCTCAAGACGTTATTTCCAGATAACCAGCAATGACGGGAAACTTATGGCGCAAGGCGCATCAGACTGGGTTATAATGGATTATGGAACAAGAAACCTATGCAACGCTCAAACCATTTTGGACCAAATTCCAGAATTTACATTGACCGACGAGCATCTTGATTCAAGAACGTGCAAGGTTCCTATGGCAAACAAGGAACTGTCAGGCACATTCAATTTAAAGTCGAGATACAGCCACCTGGATATGAACAACCACGTGAACAGCGTCCATTATCTCGACTGGGCAATAGACTGCATTGACAACACTTACCAGAACGAGCATCTTGTCAAGTCGGCAGACTTGAATTTTCAGCACGAAATACCAGCAAATGAAGACGTTGCACTATTGTGCCAAAAGATTGGCGACGACCAGTTCATAGTGACAGGCACGTCAATCGGCAAGACTTCGTTTTTGGCAAAGATTGAATTTGGCCCGATATCAAAATAAACGTTATTCAACTTTAAACGCGCCAATGGCATTGAGCAGATTTTGAGCCTGTTGGGCAAGCAAATCGGCACTTGAGGCCAATCCGTCGCTTGCCGAAGCATTCACCCTAATAACTGAATCCAACTGCTGAATCGCATCATTTATCTGCATTGTGCCCGAAGACTGCTCCATACTGGCTGCGGCAATCTCTCCAACAAGGCTTTTTGTGTTTTCAACCTTTGGCAAAGTTTCACTCATTACCTTGCCGACTACTTGCGACATATTCAGACCCTGTTGTGACAATTCAATAATCTCATCGGCGGCAGCCTTACTATGTTCAGCCAATTTACGCACCTCTGTCGCAACAACCGCAAAGCCTCGACCTGCTTCACCGGCACGAGCAGCTTCGATAGAAGCATTGAGGGAGAGGAGGTTGGTCTGGCTTGCGATATTCAGAATCAAGTCTATGGCCTTGTTGATTTCACTGACGCTCGCATTGGTTCTGAAAACGATATCGGCAATTTCGTTGGCACTTGCATTACTCTTCTCGGAAGCCTGAAGGGCGGTCTGCATATATTTCTTAGCTTCATCGTTGGCAACCTGAATCTCATGCGAAGCATCGGTGAGAGTGGAAACTTCGCTGTAGATGTCGTCACAGCAACGGGACATGGTGTCCACTTCACCGGCAAGAGCCGTACAGCTGTTGGCAATGCTCATGCTGCCTTCAGCAAGTTCATCAACTGCCTGGTTGACTTGCTCACAGCTTCCTCGGCTTGCGGTAGCCATTCCGGCAACGTTAACAGCCGAATCGTTAACCGTTTGGGAAGTTGATTTGACATTTCCGATTATTTCACCAAGGTTGTTTTGGAGTTTCTTGGCAGATTCAATCAACTGTTTGGTTTCAGTGATAGAGCATTAAAGCTCACTCAAACTGGTGAATTTACTGAGAATGAATACAAGCACATTGGATATGATGACTTA
>CALABN010000102.1 GCA_937885735.1 uncultured Bacteroidota bacterium
TCCTCGACGTTACCCCGCTTTCCCTCGGTATCGAAACTCTCGGTGGCGTGATGACTAAGCTCATCGAGGCTAACACCACTATCCCGACAAAGAAATCGGAGACATTCACTACTGCTGTAGATAATCAGCCTTCAGTAGAGATTCACGTTTTGCAAGGCGAACGCTCAATGGCAAAGGACAACAAGACTATCGGCCGCTTCCATCTGGACGGCATTATGCCAGCACGTCGTGGCGAACCACAGATTGAGGTAACCTTCGACATTGACGCCAACGGCATCCTTAACGTATCGGCCAAGGACAAAGCTACCGGCAAGGAACAGAAAATCCGCATCGAGGCATCTTCTGGCCTGTCTGACGACGAAATCAAGCGTATGAAGGCTGAAGCTGAAGCAAATGCCGATGCCGACAAGAAGGAAAAGGAACGCATTGACAAGATAAACCAAGCCGATTCCATGATTTTCCAAACAGAAAAGAACCTTAAGGAATATGGCGACAAACTGCCAGCTGACAAGAAGGCTACAATCGAGAGCGCATTGAACAAGCTGAAAGATGCTCACAAGGCTCAAGACGTTGCCGCCATCGACGCTGCAATGAACGAGGTTAACAATGCATTCCAAGCCGCAAGCCAGGATATGTACAATGCCCAGGCTCAAGCTCAACAAGCACAGCAAAACGCCGGCCAGCAACAAGCCAACAACGGCGGTGCAAAGAACGGCGGCGACGAAGTTACAGACGTTGATTTTGAGGAGGTTAAGTAACATCCAACAAAATCATCATTAATATCAAAAAAAGTGCAATCCGATGGGTTGCACTTTTTTTATGCCGTCTTTTTCAATTCGTAAAATGGGGAAAAACGGTTTGACACATTGTCATTCCGTCCGGAACTCACATAAACGGAACCCGCGATATGTTTTGGAACTCATTCCGTAAAACGAGAAGCATGTCCTTTCGGCAACATATTGTTGATAAAATGCGCAAGACATACAGCCAAACCTGTCTGTCCAATATCACCATTATTGTTACATTTGGAAAAACAAACAATATGAAAGGCAACAATACGGATATTGCCTGAATACAAGGGAAAAACACTGTCAACATGGCAAAGCAAGTAAAGGAAAAATCAATGGAAGAGGCTCTTTGGGAGTCGGCAAACAAACTGAGGGGCTCTGTTGAACCCTCGGAATACAAGCACGTTGTACTCAGTCTGATCTTCTTGAAATATGCAAACGACAGATTTGAGGAACGCCGCAAGGAATTGACAGCCGAAGGCAAGGGTGCCTTTGCCGACCAGGCGGTTTTCTACAACGCAAAGAACGTGTTCTATATTGACACGGAGAGCCGTTGGTCGTTCATTATGGAGAATGCCAAGCAGAACGACATTGCCATAAAGATTGACAAGGCTCTTGCCGATGTTGAGAAGGCCAACCCCACCCTAAAAGGCGCATTGCCAAGCAACTACTATTCAAGCCTGGGATTGGACAAGACTAAACTTTCAGCCTTGCTCGACGAAATAAACAAAATTGACACGCTCAAGGACCGCGAAAACGATTTGATTGGCCGAGTATATGAATATTTCTTGGGAAAATTCGCCATTGCCGAAGGCAAGGGAAAAGGAGAATATTATACGCCGAAAACCATTGTAAACCTGATTGCGGAATTGATTCAGCCCTACAAAGGAAAGATTTACGACCCCTGTTGTGGTTCTGGTGGCATGTTTGTGCAGAGCATGAAGTTCATTGAGGCGCACCACGGCAACAAGAAGGACATTTCAGTGTATGGCCAGGAATACACCAACACCACTTTCAAATTGGCAAAGATGAACTTGGCCATTCGTGGGCTTGCAAGCAACTTGGGCGAAATGGCGGCCGACACCTTCCACAACGACCAGCACAAGGATTTGAAGGCAGACTTCATTATGGCAAATCCGCCTTTCAACCAAAAGGATTGGCGTGCCGAGAACGAGTTGAAGGACGACCCACGCTGGGTGGGCTACGATGTGCCGCCTACCAGCAACGCCAACTACGGCTGGATTCTGAACATGGCTTCGAAACTGTCGGCAAACGGCGTGGCTGGCTTCCTGTTGGCTAACGGCGCACTGAGTGGCGAGGGAACAGAGCTGAACATCCGCAAGCGCTTGATTGAAAACAATTTGATTGAAGCAATACTGATTTTGCCACGAAACATGTTCTATTCAACCGACATAAGCGTGACATTGTGGATCCTGAACAAAAACAAGAAGGCACGCAACGTGGAGCAGAACGGCGAATTGGTGCAATACCGCAACCGCGAGAAAGAGGTCCTGTTTATGGATTTGCGACAAATTGGTGAGCCGTTTGAGAAGAAATACATCCAATTCTCGAAGGAAAACATTGAACAAATTGCCTCCACATACCATGCGTGGCAATGTGGCACTGGCTACCAGAACGTTCCCGAATATTGTCATTCCGCCACACTGGAGGAGATAGAATCCAAGAACTGGTCGTTGGTGCCAAGCAAATATATTGAGTTTGTGAACCGTGACGACTATGCCGGCTACGAAGAGACAATGACCCGCCTGCAAAGTGAATTGAAGGAACTTTTCGCCCAAGAGGAAGAGAGCAAAAAAGCGGTGGCGAAGGTGTTTGAGGAATTAGGGTACAAACTGTGATGATTTTTAGATATGGGAAAAGAATTATCGATTAATATTGACTATACTCAGTGGTTTTCCGACTTGAAGAAGACCATTAAAAGTGCGCAGATAAAAGCTGCTTTACAAGTCAATTCGGAACTTCTACGATTATATTGGTCATTAGGGAAAGATATTGTAGAAATGCAAAAATCATCAGAATGGGGAGATTCTTTTTTGCAAAAGCTCAGTAAAGATTTATCCCATGATTTTCCCGATATGAAAGGTTTTTCATACAGAAACCTAAAGAGTATTAGGCAATGGTATATATTTTATAATCAATTTAATATAATTGGGCAACAATCTGTTTCCCAATTAGAAGAAACAAATGGGCAACAATCTGTTTCCCAAATAGAAAGTATATTTTTTTCTATTCCATGGGGACATCATCTTTATATTATTCAAAAATGTAAGGATATAGAGAAAGCAAAATTTTATTTAAGAAAAACTGTTGAAAATGGTTGGTCTCGAGCTGTTTTGTCCAATTTCATGTCAACAAATTTGTATGAACGAGAAGGTAAGGCAGTGACTAATTTCCAGAACACATTGCCTGCTATTCAAAGTGATTTAGCCGAACAAACAATAAAAGATCCGTATAATTTTGATTTTCTAACATTGACAGAAACCTTTAATGAAAAGGAGTTGGAAAACGCATTAATTGAGAATGTAACAAAATTTCTTGTAGAGTTAGGAAAGGGGTTTGCATATGTTGGGCGTCAGATTCATTTTGATGTAGGAGGAGAATCTTTTATGCCAGATCTATTGTTCTATCATTTGGAATTAAGATGTTTTGTCGTAATTGAATTAAAAGTTACAGATTTTGAACCATCCTATTTGGGACAGTTGAATTTCTATGTCAATATGGTTAATCATCAGATGAAGAAAGATATAGATGCTCCAACAATAGGATTGCTTATTTGTAAGAATAAAAACGATGTAGTTGCCCAATATGCATTAGAAGGTTACGAACACCCCTTGGGAATATCACAGTTTGAGTTAAATAATTTAATTTCTGATAAGTTCAAATCATCTCTTCCTACTATAGAAGAAATAGAAACAGAACTTTCAAAATTGTAAATTCTTTCCAAATCTTTATAAATTGGAAAGAAATATAATGTTTTTTACAATGAATAACAATAACTCTACATATAAGCGTCTGGGGGATTATATCCGTGAAGTGGATGTAAGGAATAAAGATTTGCAATGCTCTAATCTTTTGGGATTGAGCATAGCGAAAAAATTTATTCCTTCCATAGCCAATATGGTTGGAACAGATTTACGACCTTACAAGATTGTAAAGCATAATCAGTTTGCCTATGTTCCAGTAACATCTCGTAATGGCGATAAGATAACTGTAGCTTTGTACAATGAAGAACAAGATTGTATTGTTTCTCAAGCATATTTGGTATTTGAGGTCATAAATCATGAAAAACTATTACCAGAGTACCTGATGATGTGGTTCCGTCGTGCAGAATTTGATCGTTACGCACGATTCCATTCGCATGGCAGTGCCCGTGAGGTTTTTGATTGGGAAGAATTGTGTGATGTACAGTTGCCCGTTCCCTCCATCGAAGAACAGCGCCGCATTGTGTTGCGTTACCAAGCCATTCAAAAACGCATTGCCACCAACAAACAAACCATTGCAAAATTAGAAGAGGCCGCCCAAGCATTGTATAGAAAGATGTTTGTGGATGATATTGATCCAGAGAATCTGCCAGAGGGTTGGAGAATGGGGACGCTGGGAGATGTGGCAGAGATAACAAGTGGAAAAACGTGTCCCCAAAAAACAGAATCAAGAACTGACGAATATTGTTTTCCTGTGGCTGGTGCGGCTGGAATTATTGGCTGGTCATGCG
>CALABN010000103.1 GCA_937885735.1 uncultured Bacteroidota bacterium
AGCCCATTTTGTTATTACTATTTTTCAAACGGTGAATTTATAGAACTCACCTTAAGTATGAAGATGTTTTGCTTTCTACAGAGAAAATGACCAAATTAGTTGGTGCATCTTAAAATGAGCAATAACCCATTAGCAATAAAAAAACATATTACAATCTGAAAACCCGTTATTGGCAGTAAATATGAAACTCCTTCACCTTTCCGACACACATGGTCAGCATAAGAAACTAACCTCGTTGCCCAACGCCGATATCATTGTTCATTCTGGCGACTTCACGTTTGGCGGTAGCGAGAATGAGGCCATTGACTTTATGACATGGTTCTGTGACTTGCCGTATCGTCATAAGATATTCATATCGGGCAATCACGACATGTGTATGTACAGGACATCGATAGAGGGCTTGCCTGACAATGTCCACTATCTATGCAACACAGGAGTTGAGATTGAAGGCATCAAGTTCTATGGAGTGCCATTGTTTATGGAGGATGTGAACGATGGCAATATTGACAGAATGATAGACGACATACCAGTAGATGTCAATGTTCTTGTCACACATCAACCTCCTTTTGGATATTGCGATGAATGGAACAAACGACATTGTGGAAATAAACATCTTCGAAACAAGGTTCAGGAAATGCCTTCGTTAAAAAGCGTCCTTTTTGGCCATCAGCATGGAGCAAACAAGGTGGTGACTGCGGGTGGTGTCACTTTCAGCAATGCCTCCGTATTGGATTGCCAGTACAACATGGTGGCTAAGCCGAGGTTGCTTAAACTTTGATTTTCACTTGATATACATACTCATTAGTTAAAAATTAGAATTATGGACTGCAGGTATTTGTATCTAACAAACAATCAATTGGAAGAATTGAGGGACGGCATTGCCGACGGGAAACTATGGTCGATAATATACGGCTATCTCAAGGAGCCAGAAGAGTTTTGTGACTACATAGAAGAAACTGAACTAAACGTGAGAAGTATTGACTTAATGGATTTAGAGTTGGGTCAAAATATTGACACTGCAAAATCTGTTTTTGTGGCAAAAATTGCCGTAGCGAATGACAATAGGGTGGAAGATATGGTAGAACTTATTAAAGATGAAATGCTTAGTCAGATACAGCCATTCGACATTTTCTACTTGTTTTTTTGCACGCCTGAAGAGGATTTGATTACGGATGATGAAGCGAATGTGTTGATTGACCTATTAGGTGATCGATTAAAAGACAATTCGATAGTAAATTGGGTTAGAAATTATGACATTCGTGAAGAAGGCTTCACTGATTTGTATATGGTGGGAATCGAGAAAGGGAAATTGATAGATGATGAAGATGAAGTCATAGATGAAATTTTGGATGAAATAAATGACCTTGACTTTGGCGAATACAGGGATGTGTTAATCAAGAATGCGGAGCAACACGCAAAAAACACAATAGGAGACCTTGAAAGTTATAAAGATGCTGTTGTGGCATGTATGTTAGATTACTTGCATGGCGCTTCGGAGGCATTGAAACTAGTCTCAAAAAAAAACAAAAAGTCAAAATCCGGCAAGTAGGCAATTAGTCATCAAATAAAGAAAGGTGTTGTAAACGGCAGGATTGATGCCAACGCCATTGTCAATAATTACAATCTTATCCAATGCAGCTGTACGGTTATCTGCATCATCCTGAAAGAGTCCCATTATATAGTGGAATTCCATTCGTATTTTGCCATGTCGCAAATGCTCCTTGGGAAATCTCTCAACAATCGATTCCCATGCATTTGAGAAAGCCTCATATACAGGTTGAAGTGGGTTGCTACTTTTCTTTATAGCATTCAGCTCGTTTTTGTAATAAATACCAATAGCTCTGATAAATTCTGACATGTTAATTAAGTTTAATCGTTATTATAAATCATAGTTTAGATCGCGAAGGCAATCTAATTCAAAATGATAATATCTACATTGTCGACAACTTACTTACCGCTGCCTGGAATACCCTTGCATTCACAAAGTTTTGGAAGTCTGGATTTGCAAAGTATGTTTGTACGAACTCGGTCTTCTCCTCCAGCATCGATGCTACGATGTTGATGATGTCATCGTTGAAGGCAATCTGCGCCACCTGCTTGTCGCCATTTCGAACGGCATTTGCAAAGTCAACGCTTGTGGCTATGCGATCTGGCAGTTCTTCTATCTGACGCTGCACTTCGTCACGGTTCTTCCATTCTATATTGCCGTAGGTGTCGTTGAAGTCTTTCACGATGCTTGACAATGCATCCATCTCTGGCTGTGGCTTACCGCCACCTGTTCCTACAGGAATAGGCTTGACGTTAGTGTCTTCGTTTTCAAGGACGATAGCACGTTCCTCTTCCTTTACGATGCGATACTTGTCAAAGTCGATGTCATCGAGCAAGCCATCTGTGTAGTCATCAATCTTCAATTTTGGAAGTTTCTTGACCAGAAGGGAATAGAAGACATACTGCTTTTCCCACTCTGGACTCTCATACGGCATGATGGCAGAGAAATAAGGGTAGCAGCGGTTGAAGTTCTTGATGGCACTTTTACACTTTATCT
>CALABN010000104.1 GCA_937885735.1 uncultured Bacteroidota bacterium
CCTTCGCGTTTGTCTCCACGGATTTCGTCAACGACGTGTACCGGCTGACGCTGGACACGGCCGTTTTGTGCGGGGATACGCCCTCCGGCCTGTTTTATTATGAGTTTTTCTTCCCGCGCGGGATGGACACGGTGTTTTCCGACACCGGCGACAACGTGCATTTTGCCCTGACGGGCGCAAGCGCGCGCAGGTTCCGGCTTCTCGTTTACGAAAAGGATTTTGCCGCGCCTTCCGTGGGGAACGGCATCATGTACCACGTGTTCGTGGACCGGTTTTGCCGCGGGGACGGTCCCGTCCGTTACCGGGATGACGCGGTGCTTCACGCGGATTGGGACACGGAACTGCCCGAATATGCCCCGATGCGCGGGGATTTTGTGGCAAACCGCGACTTTTTCGGCGGAAATCTCCGGGGCGTGGCGGAGAAGCTGCCCTATCTCTCCGCGCTCGGCGTGACGGTGCTGTACCTGTCGCCGGTGTTCGATTCCCCCTCCAACCACAAATACGATACTTCGGATTATACACAAATCGACGCGGGATTCGGCGGAACGGAAGCCTTTGAGAATCTCCTGCGGCAGGCACAGGCCCGCGGCATGCGCGTGATTCTCGACGGCGTGTTCAATCACACGGGCGACGACAGCGTTTATTTTAATAAATACGGAAAATATCCTTTTTGGTTTTCAAAAGTAATTATTGAATGCCTTTTTTCCTTTGGATATCTGCTTACGGTGTTGGGGTCGTCGTCGGTTGCCCACTTGTAGTCCTGCTTGTACTTCTTGTACACAAAGTTGTTGTAGTTGGCATAGTAAATCAATCCCGTAAAGCCACCGTAAATAATCGGTATCTTCCAGTATTGTTGGTTGTAGTATTGTCCCAGTCCTGGAATCAGCGACGACATAAATGTTGCCTTGTTAGGCTTGTGCGAAGCCAGATAGGTGCTGTCTGGAATGTCGAATCCGTCGGCATATTGCGCGTGTGCAGTCCGCACTGTGCCAAATGTCAACGCTGTAACGGCAATGATTAGCAGTAGGCAACTTCTTTTAGTCACAATCAAATTTTTTTTTGCAACTCGTTTACTTTGAGTTGAGTTTGTCAAAAAGCGATATTATGCGTTCAAGGTCGCTGTCGTCCTTGAATGATATCACTATTTTTCCATTGCCTTTGTCGGTGCGGTTGAATTTCACCTTCGACTTGAAGAATCCGTTCAGTTTGTCTTCCAAATCCTTGTATGTGTCATCGGTTTTCTTGCTTTTTTTAGACGGTTTCTTCCCGTTCTTTTGCTCTTTTATCTCGTGGGCAATGTCTTCAACTTCCCTTACCGACAGGCCTTCGTTCAATATGCGTTCAAACACGAAGTTCTGGTCGTTGGCATCGTCGATGCTCAAGAGTGCCTTTGCGTGACCCATTGACACGAGGCGTCTGCGGAGTCCGAGTTTAATCTCGTCAGGCAGATTGAGCAGGCGCAGGAAGTTTGCAACGGTTGAGCGTTTCTTGCCCACGCGGTCGCTTAAGTTTTCCTGTGTCAGGTTGCACTCGTCAATCAGGCGTTGGTAACTTATGGCAATCTCAATAGGGTCGAGGTCCTCGCGTTGTATGTTCTCTACCAATGCCAGTTCAAGCATTGCCTGGTCGTTGGCGGTGCGAATGTAAGCAGGCACCTTGTCGAGTCCAGCCATTTTTGATGCACGGCAACGGCGTTCGCCCGAAATTATCTGGTAGCGACCGCTGTCGAGTTTGCGCAGTGTGACAGGCTGTATTATGCCGAGTTGCTTTATTGATTCCGATAACTCGTTCAGTGCATCTTCGTCAAATTCGGTACGTGGCTGAAAAGGGTTCACGTCAATCAAGTCGAGGCTGACCTCGTCAATTGCCGAATTTGTTGGTTGAGGTTGAGTGCTGGCACCTTTCAGCAAGGCGTTCAGTCCTTGACCTTTCAGGCCCATATCGTTAAGTCCACGGCCCAATGCCGATTTCTTTGGTGTTGACATATATTATTGTATAGTTTTGTCTTCAGAATCCATTTGTGTCATATTGTTGCGTTGTAGCACCTCGCGTGCAAGGTTCATATAGTTTATGGTGCCTACCGACTGTGAATCGTAAAGTACGCAAGGCATTCCGTAACTTGGTGCCTCGCTCAATTTCACGTTTCTTGTAATCATTGTTTCAAACACCATATCCTCAAAGCAACGGCGAACTTCCTCTACAACGCTGTTTGCCAAACGCAGGCGTGAGTCGTACATTGTGCAGAGGAATCCTTCAATTTGCAAGTCGGGATTCAGGCTTCCCTGAATCAGTTTGATAGTGTTTATCAGTTTGCCTATGCCTTCCAGCGCAAAATATTCGCATTGAACAGGAATGATTACCGAGTCGGCTGATGTCAGCGAGTTTACGGTAATCAGGCCGAGCGAAGGCGAACAGTCGATAATGATGAAGTCGTATTTGTCACGCATCTTGTCAAGTGCGCACTTCATCACTTTTTCGCGGTCGGCTTTCTCGAGCAGTTCTATTTCAGCGCCCACCAGGTTGATGTTCGACGGTAGAATGTCCAGAGCAGGTATGTCCTTGACGTTGAGTATGGCTGATGCAGGGTCGGCTTCATCTACAAGGCACTCGTAAAGGCCAAGTTTGATGTTGTTCACGTCGAATCCAAAGCCCGATGTGGCGTTACCTTGTGGGTCGGCATCTATGAGCAACACTTTTTTCTCAAGAACTGCCAAACTTGATGCCAGGTTTATTGATGTAGTGGTTTTGCCTACGCCACCTTTTTGGTTTGCTACCGCTATAATCTTTGCCATAGGTCCTGAATTTTATTAATCAAACTGATATTCTTTTGCAAATCAACCTCTTGTATTACGATTTTTATAATCGAAACGGGTGCAAGGTAGTGAAAATATCAAAATCTGTTAGGGTAAAATATTAACACTTCAGCCCTTTTGATGATACTTGTTTGATAAACAACCATTATCGCCCTTCCAATTGTGAATATCTATTGCGACATTCATTTTGCAGATAACGGATAATGTATGAATGTTATTGTATTTCAGTGGGTAAGATGCACTGTGCGATTTTAATGCCACTTTTGGTTGTTGCATACTACTATTGTGTCGCCATTTTTGTTTTTGATTGACTTTTGTTCGCCGTCTCTGATGATTGACACAATACATTTCTCATCAAGGGTGCTGATATCTATGTTGTTCAATGTCAGATATTCTATAAAACCCGGATTCGACTCAATCAACTTTGTCCGCAAGCACGGTTCTTGTTGTGCTATGAGCGGGAAAGTGGCAAATAATTCCAAAGCCGTGGCAGTATCTTCTATCAGATTATCCCTAATGATTTTTCTCGTTTTTGCATCGTCAACCACGTCGCCAAGCCCTTGCATAAGCAGTTTCGGACTGGCGTTTCGTACGTGTTCTGCACATTGTCTGGCGTATTCGTCAACGCTTTTGCCTGTCCTGCTTTTTACTATATGTTCGTTGATTTCTGAATGCTTTTGAAGAAAGAACCATACGTCAAATACGTCGCGGGGCGACATACGCTCGCCCATGGCGCATAGTTTGTGTGCGAACATGTCAGGAATTGTCATTATGCGTATGTCTGTACCTGCCAGCGTGCGTGTTTCGTAGTGATTGTCGTATGTGCGGTTTGATATTTCCACTTTTAGCATTCGTTCGCCTTTGCCATAATTGAGAACCAAAACAGGACCAAAAGTCTTCATCGCTTCGTCGTCAATGGTGCCAAAACGAGTAAGTATGTTTCTGATTTTATCGTATGCCAATTGTTCCTTGCTGTTGTCAAGCAGGTTGAAGTCAAGGTCGGTAGAGAATCGAGTCAATCCATGAAAAAACATAAGTGATGTTCCATCTTTGAATGCCAACAAGTTGCACAGTTCCCTATCCTTGAAAATGAGTCCAAGGATTTGTGCCATATAGAGTTTGTGTTTGTTCTTGTCCATTGTTTGTCAATTGTTTGATAACATTTTTGATACTCTTTCTACCAGCACTTTTGAATCGTAAAGGGAAATCAGTTTATGTATTGCTGTTTTGTTAAGTGAGTTTAGGTTGTCGAAACAGCAGTTGCCCGAGCTCAGGTAAACCATATCCAGGAAAGCCCTCTCTGGTGTTGCAATGCAAATGTTGTCGTGTTGTTCTATGCCGTCCATCCCTATCCAAATCTCAGGCTTGATGATGCGGAATTGGTATTCTTTTCCGTCGACTTCAACATTCCTGTTGAGGTAGCTAACGCAAGTCACAGCCTCGCCATATTGGAAAACGACGCCTGCACGTTGTAAAACATATTCAAGCGATATGTAGGCAGGTCGAAACAGGCTACAGGCCATTTCTTTTTCGTCGTAATTGATCTTCGTGTATGTGCCACGGCGTGGATTGCCAATCTTTCCACTCTTTACGTAATAGTTTAGTGACTTGCCTAATTGGAAATCCTTGTCGTTATTGCATAATAATCTCAATGTCTGTATGTTGAATACCGTTCTCGGACTTTTTAAAATAGTTTCGTATATATTATTTTGAGAACTCATAATCCAAATAATTAGTATTATCAGTTTGTAAAATTAATATTTTTTTCAATAAAAACCATTATGGCATCAATGTTAAATGTGCTTTTGTTTTGCATCATCTTTCACCTGTATTCCCGTTTAAGCCAGCAAGCCTTTGAATCGTGTCAAACACTGGTAAAAAAATTTGTTTCTGTCAACCATTTTATTAACTTGCCGTTTTGTTAAGGGCCGTAGTGTGCGGTCCCGCATAATGTTTTAAAGGTGGTTATCATACATACATTTCCCGATTGCAGTCAATTGACATTTGGCAAGGGTTCCTCTGCCGACTGGACTATCTATATGAAACGTCCAAATCAGCGTTGCAAGGAATCCACTATGGCCGATTGCATATTGGATCTCAATACTTTGGGTGAACGTTACGGTGGTGAGCGCCTTTACAACAGTTTCCTTCAGATTTACAATTTGGTATCCGCCGAAGTCAATGACGAAGTGTTCAACACCATTTATTCCATTGCGCAGGAATACAGTTCCGACCTAATGGATGTTATGTTGCTATTTTCTGAAATTTACGCGCATATGGTGGCTTTGGAGAACAATGCCGATGCCAAAGGAGGAAGGCGCCGTTGCCTTTTGGCGGTTTATATGTTGCTTATGGAGGACCAAGACGCCAAATTTGTAATTACATTTGTGCGCAAAGCGAAAAAGGACGACATTGACAATATTTGTGAAATAAAAGGTTTATTGGAGTGAAATCGGCATACGGTTACATATTGTTGTTTTTAGCCCTTACAGGTCTCTATGCCTTTCATCCAGTTGACAGCGCCGACTTGCAGGCATTATATCCCGACACAGATGCCAGTCAGTGCCAGTTCATCGAGGCCACTTCCGACTTTCACGCTATTGCGCCAACACAGAATCAACTTACAGTACGCACTTGTCAGGTTAGCCAAAAGAACCTTTTCAACGGGTTCTTCGAGGTGGTCAAGTCGTCGTGCAAGGTATTTTTCAATACATTTTCATCAAACAAGGTAAATCCTGCAGGCTTCACCATTAAGTTCTGCAAGTTCGACATTCCTTTCCCCTTCAATGCTTTCTGGTAGAAAACATTGAAAATCACTAGACTTTCAGTCTTAATCATTTTTCCAAAAAAACGATACGGTTGCGTGCTATGTCATTGTCTAAAAGGACAATGTATCACCATATCGTATAAAACAAACATTTAAAATCAATCAATAGTGTTTGCTGACACTTTGAGTTTGCGGTTTTGTTTGCATAAAGGTTTGTATATGTAAAATGCGTGAGCCTGTGCAATCTGCAAAATCTCAAACGGTGTTGGCTGACAATTATAATTTACATTAAAAATTTAACAGAAAATGGATACTTCAACATTAATAATAGGTGTGGCAGTAGCGTTGATGTGCGTTATGCCGTTTGTTTTGGCAAGCACAATGCAAAAACGTCGTGAAAAGAAACTTGTAGGCGCATTGGACGGAATGGCTGGTTCGGTAAACGCGCAATATAGCAATTTCGAAATCTTGCGAAATTTCGCAATTTCCATCGATGAGCAGGGCTCGTATGTGTTCTTTGCCCGTTTGGCAAAAGGCCTCGACCAAAAGTGCATCAACCTGAACGAGGTTAAGCAGTGCAGTGTGGTTGAGAATTTCCACAACAGCGATTCAGTAGCCGATACAATGGGCTTGCGCTTCCTTCTTGCTGACGGCAAGCAGGGTGAATTCCTTGAATTCTTCAACAGCGATATCGAGGCCACATCTGAAGGCATTTCGCAATTGCTTGGCAAGTGGAATCTTGCAATCAACGCCAAGTTGGCAAGTCGCAAGTAAACCTCTGTTTCGGGCAAAAAAATCGGGGCATCTGATAGTCAGGTGCCCCGTTGTTTTTTTTATGCTGTTATTACTTATTTCACCATCAAGGTTCTTATGCTGTCGGCTTTTTGGCAAATGGCCTTGAACAAAACGTCGTTGATGAAAACGTCTGTGCTCGATGAAATGTTGGTCTTGCCATCTTGGGAGTTTTCAGCCTTCACTTCTGACGACATAGTCTTGATGCGGTTGTAAGTGACTTGAAGGTCATTCAGCCAGCCATAAACCGTATCAACGTTGTTAAGGTCCTTGTAGTTTTCCAAAAGTCTCAAAAGAATTGACAATGATAGGCGTTGGTCAATTACAAGGTCAACCAGACGGCTGTTGTCTTCTGCCAGTTCAGCCAACGATGTAGCAAGGTAAAGGCCTTCAAGCCAACCGCCAGCCACAATCAATGCGGCCACTTCGGCGCGACCTGCATCTTTCAGGTATTCGTTTGCTGTTGTGAATCCGTCAGTGATTATTTCCATCAGTGAGTCGCGTTCGTTGATGTTGCTTTCCACACGCTCAACAATGTCTTTCTGTACAAAGTCCATAATGCCAAGTTCCTCGGCCAGTTTCTTTGCTGTGGCCATATATTGAATCGTGGTTTGTGTCTGGTTGAAAAGGCTTGCGTAACTCAAGTCTGCACCATAAACGCCAAAGTTGAGGGCCTTCTGCATTGTGGTGACGTAACTGTCGGCTTTTTCAGTCGAGTTTGCCAAATCCACATTGTATGATACGCCCGTGCTTTGAATCAGGTAGGCGGTCTCAATAGGAGAAGGAAGTGCGTAAAACACTTGTTTTGCCTTGTTAAGGTCGTTTGCCAGATTGGCTTCAACGTCAAGTTCTTTGTTCAATTTCGATTTGCTGTTGTCGTTGTTGCAACTTGTGGCCATAAGGCAAACAACTATGGCCATTGCTAAATTCATTTTTTTCATATCGTATGTGATTTATTCTTTTTTCAAAAAAACGAATAAAAATAAACATTTTTATTACACGGCAAAGCCCCAATGTAAATGTTTATGCACCTTTTTTGTTTTTGTGAGCGCCGATTCATTATTTTAGCAAAAAAAAAGATATGGACGATAAAAATTTGTCATTAATAGAAAATTCGCTGGCCAATGGTGGTAAGGAAGCCGTATTGGCTGTTTTGGAAAAGATTCGTGAAGTTGGTGTGCCTAAATTGTTGCCTGCTTTGATTAAGGTTTATAAGACCTGCGGTGACGAAGATGTGAAAATGGCCATCTTCAACCTTTTGAGCGATGCCAGTCAGCAGGAATTGGTTGACGTCATGGCAGATGCCATTGCAAGTGAGGAAGATGCAAACGTAAAGCAGATGCTGGTCACCTCGTGCTGGTATTCAAAGATTGACTATCTGCCAAGGCTTGAACTGTTTGTCGATTTGGTTGCCGAGTCGCAGTTTGAGTTGGCATTTGAGGCATTTACAGTGATTGAAAACCGTCAAGGTTCAGTTTCCGCCGAGCGTCGAGCCGAACTCATAAGTTATATCGAAGGCAAATTGGATTCAGTTGTCGAAGGCAACGAGAGTCTTGCAGAGAGCCTCGTGGAAATAGTCAACAACTATGACGATTGATTTAAGGTGGGTTCTATAAATTGATTTCGAGCGATTTTTGAATTTTTATCGAGT
>CALABN010000105.1 GCA_937885735.1 uncultured Bacteroidota bacterium
TTCCTTCTGCTGTCAGTGTTGATATTCAATTGAATCGTTCAGAGGACATGGATATTCGATTGGCGGATTTGACGCCGACAACATCGAAGGCGAGCAAGTTGAAGCAGGCATTGGGCGCGAAGGCGAGCCGTACAACGGCATCGGGCGCGGTCCGCTGAACATTGAGTTTCTGCCCGTGCTGCGCGACGCAAAAAGCGGATTCGGCACGCCGACAAGCGACGAAGAACGCACGGCAATGAGCCTCGGCACCACTCATTTCCTTATGGTGATAAACGCCTACGACGGCGATGCCCTGCTACCCGAAATACTTGAATATTCCACTCGCCTGCTGAAACAATATTCAGGCGCAACCGACATACACACGCAAATAGTCCGCCAATGAACGAAATTGCCGACAACGACAAATTTCTGACTTTTGCCAAATATTCTGAAGGCATCTACAAGGAAAAGGGAAGCCGATTTCTGGCTTTTGCCTGGCCTGTGACAACTGAAGATGAGGTGAAAATGCACATCAAGGAACTGAAGAAGACCTATTTTGATGCACGGCACCACGTATATGCATTCCGTCTGGGTGCCGACCTTAAAACATTCCGCTGCAGCGACGACGGCGAACCTGCCAACTCATCAGGACCGCCTGTTTTAGGGCAAATTCAATCTGCCAACCTCACAAACGTGCTTATTGTTGTTGTTCGATATTTTGGCGGTACAAAATTAGGCGTTCCCGGACTGATAAATGCATACCGCACCGCCGCCGCCGATGCCATTGCCAACAACTGCATAATTGAGCAATTCGAGCAGGACCAATTCACAATCCGTTTCGACTATGGCGCAATGAACGACGTAATGCGAGTGCTGAAAGACGAAAACCCGCAACAATCGAACCAACAGTTCGACAACTGCTGTTCTATCGACATCTCCGTACGCAAGAAGAACGGTGAACCGCTACGCGAAAAACTTCTGAATATAAACGGGCTGAGAATTGAATAAACCACAGGCACACAACATCGACAGACTTTTGAAAATACTGAAAACCATATTGATAACCGCATACGTCGCCATAATTGCCGTTATGGCATCGGCAACCGTCATAGGGAAAATATCGGCACACACGGCCACGAGCATATATGGCTCACTGTGGTTCGTTGCAATATGGACAATACTTGCCATTGCCGGCATGGCATACATATTCAGGCAAAGGCTATACAGACGCCAATTCAATTTCATCTTCCATATTGCCCTGGCCTGCATACTCGCTGGCGCACTCGTCACGCACATTTTCGGCGAACAAGGCACCATTTATGCCACGATTGGCGAAAAGACAAGCATCTACCTGACAAAAAACGAGATGCAACCGAAGAAACTGCCATTTGAAATTGAATTGAAAGAATTTTACATTGAAAACTACGAAGGCACACAATCGCCAATGGATTACGTCAGTTGCTTGAGTTTCGGCAACGGAAGCGACACGACAATCCTCAATGTATCAATGAACAAGATAGTCAGATATTGCGGATACAGATTTTACCAATCTGGCTACGACCCTGACCTTGGCGGCACATACCTGTCTGTTTCGCACGACCCTATCGGAATTGGCATTACATACGTCGGCTATGCCTTGCTATTCATTTCAATGCTTCTGTTTCTCATCTCGCCAAACGAAAGTTTCCGCCTGATGCTGAAGAAAATATCGCAATACAAATTCGCCATATTTGTTTTAGGATTGATAGCAAGCACATTGCAAACGGAAGCCCAACCGCAAAAGGACTTTCCGCCAATAGTACAGCCTGAAATTGCACAATGTTTTGGCGAACTGTATGTGTACAGCAACGGGCGCATCTGCCCTATGCAGACACTGGCACGAAACTTCACCATAAAACTTTACGGGAAAGATACTTACAAACATCTCTCGGCCGAACAAGTCTTTTTCGGGTGGATCATGAACCCCGAACAATGGGCAAACGAGCCAATGATAAAATTGAAAGGTTCGGTCAAGGACATAGTCGGGAACGGCAGTAAATTCGTGTCGTACAACGATTTTTTCGAGCATTCCGGCTACAAACTCGCCAATGCGGCCGAACAGATTTTTTATGGCAAAGAAAT
>CALABN010000106.1 GCA_937885735.1 uncultured Bacteroidota bacterium
CGTCACGGAAAGTTCAAAAGCGCAGTTGAGCCTTATTTGTTGACAAAGATGAGCGATGCAAACCGCTTGCAATATCAGGCAATGCTTGACGCAATGTGGAGTAAATATATTGCAAATGTTTCAAAATCAAGAAATATTGACGTTGTCCGCCTGAACGAGATTGCCGATGGTTGCTTGTCGCAGGATCTGTTTAATGCGCTGAAGCTTGGATTGATTGATTCAGTTGCGTATCGTGAAGATATGTTGGCTGATTTGGCATCTTTAGTAGGGGTTGCAGATACAAAGGATTTGAATCTTATCTCTATAAAGAAATACGCAAAGTCTGTCAAGTCGCCAATCAACATGAAAAATAAGATAGCCGTAGTTTACGCTTCTGGCGAAATTAACAGGACTTCAAGTAGTTTTGCGACAGAGCCGGAGATAACAGAAAAGGCATTTGTAGAGGCCTTGAAAGAGGTTCGTAGCGATTCAACAATCAAGGCTGTTGTGTTGCGGGTAAACTCGCCAGGTGGCGATGCACAGACAAGTGATGTCATTTGGCGCGAGGTTGAACTTACAAAGCAGGTTAAGCCAGTAATAGTGTCAATGGGCGAATATGCCGCATCAGGTGGCTATTACATATCTTGCCCTGCCACACGCATTTTAGCCAATGAGTTCACGCTTACAGGTTCTATCGGGGTGTTCGGCGTTATGCTTAACGTTCAGAAACTTATGGAGAATAAGTTGGGACTTACGTCAGATGTGGTTGTGACAAACAAAATGTCTGACATAGGCAATTCAATGCGCAAGATGTCGCCTGCAGAGCGTGAGATAATCCAGTCTTCAGTTGAGTCAATTTATGGCACATTTGTGAACCGTGTCAGCAATGGACGCAATATGTCGCCTGAAAGTGTAGACAGCATTGGCCAGGGCCGTGTTTGGTGCGGTGCTGATGCTATTAGAATTGGCTTGATTGACGATTTTGGCGGACTGACAAAGGCAATTGCCGTTGCATCGGAAATGGCAGGCATTGATAGTTATTCCATTGTGGATTATCCAAAACAAGAGGACCCGTTTGAGTCTATGTTGAAGTCGTTGACCGAAGAGGCTTGTGTTAGAAGAATCAATGCGGAATTTGGCGAGTTGGCAGAGCCTGTCAGCCAAATTAAATCCATAATCGAGTCGCAAGGTGTACAGGCTCGTATGGAAAACATTATAGAAATCTACTAATATGCTGAAATGGCTGTTGTCCCCGTTTGCGCTTATTTATGGCGCAGTTGCGACGGTGCGCAACAAACTGTTTGACATTGGCGTGCTGAAGTCCAAATCGTATGATGCGCCTGTTGTTGTTGTCGGAAACGTGACGGTTGGAGGAACAGGCAAGACCCCTCATATTGAATATTTGTCCAGATTGTTGGCCGACAAATGCCGTCTTGCGGTTGTCAGTCGCGGTTACGGACGTTCTACGAATGGGTTTCTTGAGGTCAATTCCGATTCTGAACCTAAAAACGTTGGTGATGAACCACTTCAGATAAAACGTAAGTTTTCAAACATAGTCGTTGCAGTTGACGAGGTGCGTACGCGGGCCATCGACAAGTTGCTGGACGATAATGTTGCCAATGTGTTTCTTCTTGATGATGCCTTTCAGCATCGCTATGTCAAGGCGGGAATGAATATTGTTTTGGTTGACTATAACCGACCATTGTTCTGTGATATGATGATGCCGTCGGGGCGGTTGCGTGAACCTCGCCGTAACATTAACCGTGCCGATGTGGTGGTGGTGACCAAATGCCCAAAGCCATTGTCGGCTGAATGTCAATCTGATTTTGTGACACGTTTGCGACTACACGGCAACCAACCTGTATTCTTCACTACATTCAGTTATGGCAATTTGGTTCCTATTGGCGACAATGAGCCTGTCAGTAACATTGATGGTGTTTCTGTGCTTGCTGTCACTGGCATTTCACAGCCTGAACGGATGTATCAGTATTTGCGTGAGCGCGGTGCCAAAGTGTCGGCGCATGAATTTGCCGACCACCATTCGTTCACACACGCCGATGTCCGCAAAATCAGTGATGCTTATTCTGCAATGGGAAAGGGCATCGTTGTCCTAACGGAAAAGGATGCAGTCCGTTTGACGGCAGACTTGCTTTCTGGACTGGCCGATATTCCATTATATTGTTTGCCTATTCAGGTTGAGTTCTTGTCGGATGCCGATAAATTTGACAATCTGGTTCGTGACTTTTGCAATGTCCGTTAGGCATTTCGTCATTCGTCATATTTAATTTTGCACCGTTCATCTATAAAATTGCAATACGAGTTTAAAAATCAATATTTTGGCATTAAATATTAAAAATATATCAATGAAGAGATTTTTTATAACAGCAGTTTTGGCAATGGGCATTTCATTGCTGAATGCACAAACACAAGAAACACAGGCTGTTTATGGCAAGGCAGTCACGCTTGGAGGCCTGCCAGTAAGGGGATTGACTGTGACTTCGAAGACATTGGGTAGCAAGACCACAACCGATACGCTTGGTTGTTTCACTCTTGTTTGCGCCCAAAAGGATGTGGTATTGTTTGAGGGCGAATTGTTCAAGCCTGTAAAGAAAAAAGTGAAGCCAGGCAATACTGACAGTATCAAGGCCGAAATGACATTCCCATTGACAGAGTCGAATATCGATGTTGCCATAGGTTATGGATATATCACTGAACGCGAGAGGGTTACTGCTGTTTCACGTCTGCCAAAAGGAAAGGATTATTGCCGATATACCAATATGATGGATTTGTTGAGCGAGAATTTTTCAAGTCTTTCTGTGAATGGCAATTGTGTGACAATTAGGGGAAACGAGTCTTTATATGGTGGTGAATGTGCATTGCTTATTGTTGACGGCAAGGAGGTTCAGTCGCTTGACTATGTCACACCTTGTGATGTAAAGGATGTGTCAGTGTTAAAGGACGGAAGCACGGCCATTTACGGCAGTCGTGGTGGAAACGGCGCCATAATCATCACTTTGAAGAAGGCTGGTGAATAATATTCAGTAAATCAATAAAAAAAAGCGTATGCCGTTGGCATACGCTTTTTTTTATTTGCTGAAAAGTTTATTTCTGCTTGCCCTTTGCTTGAGAATGTGCTGGTGTTGCGATGTTTTCACGCATTGCAGTGTCTGCCTCGATGTTTTTCATACGATAGTAGTCCATAATGCCCAAATTGCCAGCACGGAAGGCTTCGGCCATAGCGCGAGGCACTTCAGCCTCGGCTTCAATCACCTTTGCACGCATCTCTTGTGCCAATGCCTTCATTTCCTGTTCCTGTGCAACGGCCATAGCACGACGTTCCTCGGCTTTCGCTTGGGCAATGTTCTTGTCGGCTTCGGCTTGGTCCATTTGCAGAACGGCGCCAATGTTCTTGCCTATGTCTATATCGGCAATGTCAATGGACAGAATTTCAAATGCGGTTCCTGCATCAAGACCTTTTTCAAGAACCACGCGGGATATGCTGTCAGGATTTTCTAGCACGCTCTTGTGGTTTGTCGATGAGCCGATTGACGAAACTATGCCTTCGCCGACACGGGCAAGTACAGTCTCTTCGCCTGCGCCACCAACCAGTTGCTTGATGTTGGCGCGTACGGTTACGCGGGCTTTTGCAATCAACTGAATGCCGTCTTTTGCGACAGCGGTGACAGGAGGTGTGTCAATCACTTTTGGGTTTACCGACATTTGAACGGCCTCAAACACGTCACGGCCAGCAAGGTCTATGGCAGTGGCCATTTTGAAATTAAGGTCGATGTTGGCTTTCTCTGCTGATACCAGTGCGTGAACTACGGCTTCAACGTGTCCGCCAGCAAGAAAGTGTGCCTCAAGGTCGTCACGCTTGATGCCTTGAAGACCTGCCTTGTGGGCCTCAATCATTGCCCGCACAATGGTTTGTGGTGGCACTTTTCGCCAGCGCATCAGGATTAGTTGCAATAGCGAGATGTGTACGCCTGAAATCAAGGCTGTAAACCACAATCCCACAGGAATGAAGTAAAACAGTATCCATAGTCCGATGAAACCAGCAACTATGCACACTATCAAAAGGCTTATTTCCATTTGTTTCTATTTTAAGGATTTGACAATAATTTCGTTTGAGTCTATTTCAGTCACTACTATGTAGGTTTGAGCATCGATGATGTTTGCCGACTTGGCTTCAATTTCCTGCCCATTTATCAGCACTTTCCCTATTGGCCCGAGTCGAGTCAGTGCGACACCCTTGTCACCGACATTGATTGTGTTTGGCTTGAAGTTTTCAATCTTGCCGTCAACTGCAGTATTTAGTGACAGTTTCGACCAGGTTTTCGCCCTCAATCCAAAGATGAGAATCAATATGCTGAAGAACAAGGCGCCAGCCAATACGTAATGTGCAGTAGGTGTGCCTATCTGCGTGTATGAAAGGTAGATGCCTGCAATTAGCAACATTAGTCCCAATATGCCTGCAACGTTGATGCCTGGCAATACAAATACTTCCAAAAAAATCAGAAGCAGGGCAATGAAAAGTATGATGATGATACCTGTAAGTGACATATTATTCAATGTTTGCAGTTAATTCGCGTGCATTCAGCCTCTCTTTAAGTGGCGACAGTTCGCGATACGAGCCAGTCCTTATTTCGTATCGGCCTTTGCAATGTACTATCAATGCGCATTGTTCGGCCTGTTCAGGAGTGTGCCCGCATATTTCAACCAGACATTTTATTACGTGCTCAAACGTGTTGAAGTCGTCGTTGTAGAGTACAAGGCTGTATCTCTCGCAGTTGACTGTTATGTCGTTTGATAGGCTTTCTGTTTGACTGTGCTTCATCTTGTTGGCTTTGTTTCAACAAATATAATAATATAGGTGGGTTCTATTTATCGATTTTGAAAAGAAATCAGTGATGATGAAAAAAGAAATATGCGGGCAAAAAAAATCCATTGGCGAGCCAATGGATTTTTTTTGTGATTATGTAGTAGTGCTGATTATTTGTCTGCACCTACTTTTCGCTTTGTGATTAGGCCTGTACTGTTGAAGTTTCGTTGAGAAATCGCAGGTTCGCCCATAAAGAATAGGTTGCTACTTCCTGAAAGTGTGATGGCAAGTTTCTTTTTTGCGTTCACTGATATTTCCGAATAGCCTGAACCAACGACGTTGCAATTGTCTGACTGAAGGTCGAATGCGTTGATTTCAGCATCGTCGTGGGCTTCAATGGTAAGTTCTTCAGAATAGCCACGGAGGAAGACGCTTCCGCCGTCAATTACCTTCACGTTGCTTTTTGATGCCTTGTATTCAAAATCCATTTTTGATGAACCGCCACATATTATTTCCACTTCGTCAAAGTTGACTGCGCGGTCAGTTTTGAGCGATACCTCATTCAGCAGGATGATGTTTTTGAGTTCCTTGAATGCTATCGTTATGGTAAGTTTGTTGGATTTCTTGATGTTGTTTGGAACAATCACGTAAAGTGTGTTGTCATTCACTAATGTTTGGAAAAGTTCAATCAGGTTTTCTTCGGCTTCTATCTTGACATTCTCTGTAGTCTCTTGTGAAAGATATAGTTCAACTTGACCTTGAACCACAACTCTGTTGAATCCTGTTACTTGACGAATGTCAGTCTTGATTTTTCCGTTTCCTTTAATGTTTTGTGCATAGGTGTTTACGGTTGCAAATGTCAAAAATGACAACATTACGCAAATGAATGCGATGGCTTTGTTCTTCATAATAAAAAATGATTTCCGCAAAAATCGGCAAAAAAGATTTAAATATCAAGTTGTTGATTATAAAAATCAGTAAAGTTCGTATTGGTTCGGTATTTATGCGTTGTTCTCTATGTTAGAGGCCATTGCGTCCATAAATTGGTTGCGCTTGCGACGAGACAGAATGGCGGTTGTGCCACCTTCCATTATTATGTCGCCTTCAAACCGCGAAACTTTTTGAACGTAGTTCAGATTGACAATGTGCGATTGGTGTGTCCTGAAGAATGGAAAGTCTTCCAGTATGCTTTCAAATTCACCCAAATTTTTGGAAACCAACAAGTCTTCGCGACCTTTTATGTGCAATGTGCAGTAGTTGCCGTCCGATTGTATGTGTATGATTTCCTTTACATTGACAAATTCAATTGATTCCGATGTGGCTAATACTATCCTGTCGGGTTTTTCTCGTTTTGTGTTTTGCAGAAGTGTGTCGAGTTGTTTTTCGTAATCTGGCACTGTCTGCTTTTTTCCGATAATCTTCTTTACGGCCATATCCATATCGGTGTAGTCAAATGGCTTTAGAAGATAGTCTATGGCGCTGTATTTGAATGCTTTGATGGCGTATTGGTTGTATGCGGTGACAAATATGATGTTGAAGTTGCGTTTGGTGAGTTGTTCCAAAATGTCAAAGCCACTTCCGTCGGGCAATTGAATGTCCATAAACACCAAATCGACATTGACGTTTGACAGTAACTCGACGGCAGACTTGACGCTGTTGGCATCACCCATTATCTCAAACGAAGGATAGTTCTCGTTGAGAAACATTCTCACTGATTCCACGCCGTGTGGTTCATCGTCAATTATCGCAACTTTTAGTTTGTTGTCCATCGCTTTTATATAACAGATGATAAATATATGTTAAATTTCTTCTGTTTCAAATTTTGAATCAATTTTATTTCCTGCCACCACAATTACTATTTCGCCCTTGACGCCTGTCTCGTTGAAATGCGCAATGGCCTCGCTTATTGTACCGCGGTAATTTTCTTCGTGCACTTTTGATATCTCGCGCGAAACGCACACCATTCTGTCGGGGCCAAATACTTCTGCAAATTGCTCGAGTGCCTTGATCAATCGGTATGGTGATTCATAGAAAATCATTGTGCGTTCCTCAAAACGGACTGCTTCAATGCGTTTTTGTCGGCCTTTTTTTTGTGGCAGGAATCCTTCGAAACAGAATCTGTCGTTGGCAAAACCGCTGTTTATGAGTGCGGGCACAAATGCGGTCGCACCTGGCAGGCATTCTACCTTAATGTCATTTTTTATGCAGTGATTGACAAGCAGGTATCCTGGGTCAGAAATTCCAGGCGTGCCAGCATCGCTAATCAGTACCGCTGTTTTTGCTGCAGATATCATTTCTATGTAATGTTCAACCTGCTGGTGCTCGTTGAATTTGTGGAATGGTATGAGCCTGTTTTTTATTTCATAGTGATTAAGTAAAATGCCTGACGTTCTGGTGTCTTCGGCCATTATGAAATCTGCCTCTTTCAGCAGTCTGAGTGCGCGGAGTGATATGTCTTCAAGGTTTCCTACAGGTGTCGGCACCAAATATAGTTTTCCCATTCCAGTTATGATTTAAAGCGTTGGTAAACTAGCTCCAGGAAACTGATGGCTGTTTCATCGTCTTGGTTCCATCGGTATTTGCTGAAAATGCCAGACAGTGCATCGTTTATGCTTGCTGATTGTTCAATTTGGTCTATGGTTTGCTCGTATTGCAGGCTGTCGTGCCCGAACAATTCGTTGATGTATCGGATGCGGTCATTGATTTTTATCGCTTTGCGAAGATTCGTTATCGGCCTGTTGTTGAATTTGGATGCCAGGATTGATTTCTTCTCTAGTCCTGCCAGTACGTCGTTTATTGACGGGGCGTTGTTTTGGAACGTGTCGGCAAGAGTGTTTGGCTTTTGCTCCGCCTTTTCTGTTGCAGGTTGATGCTCATTTGCAGGCTCTTCATTGACAGCCTTGACTTCCGTTGATGTATATTCGTTGTAGGTCTGTTCAACATTGACGGTATTGTCGGCGAACAAGTCGGCAAGCGAAGGCTTCTCTTCATTTGCTGTTGTCTGCTCTGTGGCAATCTCTTCCTTGATTGGCTCTGGCTCTATTTTGACAGGTTCTTCTACTTTATGTTGCTCTGCTGGTTCAGGTTCTGCCGAGATGTCTTTTGTAGCAATTTCTTCCTGAACATTCGTCGAAGGCTTGATGTCTTCTTTTGTGATTGTCACTGGTGACGCTTCATCTTCGGTTTTGGGTTGAATTGTTTGTTTTTCGATGGAAGGTTCTGCGTCATTGTCCGTCAAATGTGAGGCGATAGTCTCAATGTCGTGGATTTTATTTTGTAGCAGTTTCGCTTCAAACAGGTTGAGGTTGCCGTCGTCAGGAAGGCTTTCTATCATCGATTCGAGCACTACGGCTTCGGCTTTGATAATCTTGATTAGATTTTTTGTTTGCATCGCTCTTAATAAAGATTTATTTTGCCAAAAATAACGATTGATGTCAAAACAATATTTAATAAACCTTTAATTTTTTGACGCACTGATATGTTTTCTGAAAAAGACGCCAATAGGGATGGCTGGATTGAGGTTATTTGCGGGTCGATGTTCTCTGGAAAAACAGAAGAACTGATTCGGCGAATGAAACGTGCCAAGTTCGCCAAGCAGAAGGTTGAAATTTTCAAGCCCACCATTGATGTGCGCTATTCCGATGTGGATGTAGTGTCGCACGATGAGAATTCCATTCCTTCGACACCTGTCGACAGCCCGCAGAACATCTTGCTGCTGGCAAACGACGTGCAGGTTGTCGGCATTGATGAGGCGCAGTTTTTTGACGATGGCCTTGTTGATGTATGCAATGCATTGGCAAACAGGGGACTCCGCGTTATTGTGGCTGGATTGGATATGGATTATTTGGGCAATCCTTTTGGCCCGATGCCAAAGTTGCTGGCTACAGCCGAAGATGTGACCAAGGTTCACGCCATATGTGTCAATTGCGGAAATCTTGCTCAATATTCGCATAGGCTTACCAAAACCGAAAAACTTGTCTTGCTTGGCGAGACCGACAGTTACGAACCGCTCTGCCGAAGTTGTTTCCTTAAGGCTATGGGGCGCTGAAACTAAAAAAGGTCAAATCCAGAGGATTTGACCTTTCTCTTTTTATTTTGTCAAAAGTTAAATAGTCCTTCCTGGATATTGTTCCAATGCTATAGCCAATACGTTCAGTGCTTGCGCAAGGTCTTCCTTTTTCAGCACGTAAGCAATGCGGACTTCGTTTTTGCCGAGTCCTGGAGTGGTGTAGAAACCGCTGGCAGGAGCAAGCATAACAGTCTGCCCTTCGTATTCGAAATCGCGCAACAGCCATTCGCAGAATTTGTCGCTGTCGTCAACTGGCAGTTTTGCGACGGTGTAGAATGCGCCCATAGGAATAGGTGAGTAGCAACCTGGAATCTTGTTCAGGCCGTCAATCAGGAATTTACGGCGTTCAACAAACTCGTCGTAGGTGTCGAGCATATATTCTTCTGGTGTGTCAATAGACGCTTCTGCAATGATTTGACCGATGAGCGGTGGACTCAAGCGTGCCTGGCAGAATTTCATCACGCTTGCGCGGACTTCCTTGTTCTTTGTTATCAATGCACCGATTCTGATGCCACATTCGCTGTAACGTTTTGATACAGAATCGATAAGGATTACATTATCTTCGATGCCTTCAAGGTTGAATGCAGAAATGTAAGGTGCACCTGTGTAGCAGAATTCGCGATAAACCTCGTCAGAGAACAGGAACAGATTGTACTTCTTTACCAAATCACGCAACTGGTTCATTTCCTTGCGTGTATAAAGATAACCTGTAGGGTTGTTCGGGT
>CALABN010000107.1 GCA_937885735.1 uncultured Bacteroidota bacterium
CCACCACCGAAGCCGACGGCACCGAGACAGCCGTTTGCGAACATGGTTGCGGTGCTACCGATACACGCACAGCCGAAGGCACAAAGTTGACCGACATTGCCGAGTTGGAGACAGCCGAAGTAGTCATCTACGCTCACCACAACACAATAGTTGTTGAGAACGCCGAAGCCGACATTTACGTTTACGATGCCACAGGTCGCATGATAGCACGCGAGGCAGTGACCAGCAACCGTATGGAGATGCAGATGACCGAGCAGGGCATCTACGTTGTCCGCACAGGCGACAAGGTGCAGCGCGTGTTTGTGAAATGACATCTGTAGAGACGTGATGAACCACGTCTGATAATTGATAAAAGGGTTGCGACGAAAATCGCAACCCTTTTTTATGTTCGTCATTTGTAGAATGGTGATAAATTGAATATCCTTCCGTTGTAAAGATATCGCGTGCAACGTCTCAATAAAAAACATTGTGCCTGGTGAAAAATGTCTGTATGTACTTGTTAGTGAGTTTTGTATTATGCTTATTAAAATAAAAGGGTTGATTTTACGTCTTTAGGAATATTCGTAATCGGCTTCAATTTAAGTCTTTGGTATTTAATTAAATATAATCTGTAAAATCTTGTATCATCTGTGTCATATACGCGTTAGCTGACACTAATAAAATTGTTCATAAAATCGTTTTAGAAAAATACATTTGACACAATTGATATTTGCCGAAAAATATCTACTTTTACCATTCGGAAACTAATATATACTAGATATGAAAAAGTATGCAGTAATAATGATTGCCGTTTTCGCAATAGCCGTAATATCGTCATGCGCATCATCAAAAGGCGGTAATTGCCCAGCGTATTCGCAAAACGCACAGTCAACAGAGCAATTGGCACAACGCTAATAAGAAACCTCTCTTTGAGAGGTTTTTTTATTTTAAGCCCTTCCTATACATATTATATATTGCATAACTGATATTCTTCAGTAAAAGTGATGTCGTAAGGTCATTTTTGGATATCATTCCGGCATATATTTCAGTGATTTTCGTAAAAACAAAAAATAGCAAATTGCTTATTTGTTTTTAATACTCATTTATATACTTTTGAGCGTTTTTGAAAAAGAAAGATAAAAAGAAATAAGTTTCTGAATTTTAATACTTTAAAAATTAAAAATTATGATTAAAGTTGGTATCAATGGTTTCGGTCGTATCGGCCGTATGGTATTCCGTGCTGCAGTTGAGAACTTCAGCAAAGACATCCAAATTGTAGGAATCAACGACCTTTTGGACGCTGATTACTTGGCTTACATGTTGAAGTATGACTCAGTTCACGGTCATTTCACAGGTGACGTTAAGGTTGACGGTAACTTCATGATCGTTAACGGTAACAAGATCCGCTTGACTGCTGAAATGGATCCAGCTAACTTGAAATGGAACGAGGTTGGCGCTGACGTTGTTGTTGAGTCAACTGGTTTCTTCTTGACTGACGAAACTGCACGCAAGCACATCCAAGCTGGTGCAAAGAAGGTCATCATGTCTGCTCCTTCTAAGGACGCTACTCCAATGTTCGTATTCGGTGTTAACGACAAGACATACGCTGGTCAAGACATCATCTCTAACGCATCTTGCACAACTAACTGCTTGGCTCCTATCTCTAAGGTATTGAACGACAAGTTCGGTATCAAACGTGGTTTGATGACTACAGTTCACGCTGCAACTGCTACTCAAAAGACAGTTGACGGTCCTTCTAAGAAAGACTGGAGAGGTGGCCGTGGCATCCTTGAGAACATCATCCCATCATCAACTGGTGCTGCTAAGGCTGTAGGCAAGGTTCTTCCTGCTTTGAATGGCAAGTTGACTGGTATGTCGCTTCGCGTTCCAACTTCTGACGTTTCTTTCGTTGACCTTACTTGCGAACTTGAAAAGGCTGCAACTTACGAAGAAATCTGCGCTGCTATGAAGGCTGCTTCAGAAGGCGAATTGAAGGGTATCCTTGGTTACACTAATGAAGCTGTTGTTTCAACTGACTTCCGTAACGACTCTCACACTTCAATCTTCGACGAAAAGGCTGGTATCCAACTTGACCCAACATTCGTTAAGGTTTGCGCATGGTACGACAACGAATGGGGCTACTCTAACAAAGTGTTGGAAATGGCTCGCGTTATCTCTAAGTAATTTAGATTTAGCCAAATATGAAAAGCCATCCTTCGGGGTGGCTTTTTTTGTTTCTATATGTTGGATTGCGAAAACAATTAATAGCTAATCACAATCAATTTATTTCCTTATATTTGAGCACTTGTCATGCTGCACATGCAGTTGTTGAGGCGATTTTTTTGCATATATAATTATTGACTAACCATACAGAAGTTGCGCCCGAAACGTATATAGGGTATTTGTTTTATGAGAAAACTTTTACTGATTGTGTCCATAATGTTGGTGGCTGCGCAAGCTTGGGCTCACGATTTTGAAGTTGATGGCATTTACTATAAAATCACATCTTCTACCGATAAAACAGTAAGTGTTTCGTATCGAGGGTCTTCTTCTAGCGAATATTCTGACGAATACACAGGGGATGTTGTAATACCCGAAACGGTATCTTATTCTGGTGAAACTTATTCAGTTACCAGTATTAGCGGTTATGCGTTTGATGGTTGTAGAGCTTTAATTTCGGTAACCATTCCAAATTCCATTACAGAAATTGACAATCATGTGTTCGATGGTTGCATTAGCCTCAAAGAAATAACTTTTGAAGATGGAAGTAAGACTCTAACATTGGGATATAAAGACAATCTAGAGGGGCTTTTCGATGATTGCCCATTAGAGAAAATTTATCTTGGCAGAACATTAAATTATAAAAGTGGCTATGATTATGGCTTTTCGCCATTCTATAGTCAAGTAAGGTTAACTGAATTAACATTCAGTGATAGTGTTACTAGCATTGGCGAATATGCGTTCCGTTATTGCAGTGGCTTAACTTCGGTTGTCATTCCAGAATCCGTTACCAGCATTGGCTCTAATGCGTTCTCTAAATGCAGTGGATTAACTTCGGTTTCCATTCCAAAATCCGTCGTTAGCATTGGCTCTTATGCGTTCAATGATTGTGATAACGTTGAAACTTTATCTTACAACACAAATGCTATAGGGGCGCAATTTTCGAAAAAAAAAAGGCTAAAGACTATAAACATAGGTGAATCTGTTACTGAAATAGGCGAGGATGCGTTCTATTACTGCAGTGGCTTAACTTCGATTTCCATTCCAAAATCCGTCACCAGTATTGGTGATGGAGCTTTTACGTACTGCAACATTGAGACTTTAACCTACAACACAAATGCTGTAGGTTCGCGATTTTCGAAAATAGAAAGTTTGAAGACTATAAACATAGGTGAGTCTGTTACTAAAATAGGAGGGGGGGCGTTCAGAGGTTGCAGTGGCTTAACTTCGGTTACTATTCCCGAGTCTGTTACAGAAATTGGTTCTTATGCGTTCAATGCCTGCATTGGCTTGACCACGGTTACCATTCCAGAATCAGTAACTGAAATAGGCGAGGGTGCTTTCCGTGCATGCATTGGCTTGACCTCGGTTACCATTCCAGAATCCGTTACCAGCATTGGAAATGTTGCGTTTTATCAAGTAAAGAATATTGTATATAGTGGCAGTGCACCAGGTTCTCCTTGGGGAGCATTAACAGTTAATGGTACAATTGATGGCGATTTCGTTTATGCTGATACCGAAAAGACGCAACTTACCGTTTATATCGGTCAAGGATGTGATGTTTCCATTCCGGAATCCGTCACTAGCATTGGCAATTATGCATTCCTTGGTTGTAATGGTATATCTTCATTAACTATTCCAAATACAGTAATAGAAATAGGTGTGTATGCTTTTGAAAGTTGTGATAGCATTGAAACTTTAGTATATAACACAAATGCAATAGATACTCATTTTTCTAACAAAACAAAGTTGGCTTCCATAAACATTGGTGATTCTGTTACCTTAATTAGCGATGGCGCATTCTCTGGTTGCAGCGGCTTAATCTCGGTAACCATTCCAAATTCAGTTACTGAAATTGGTGATAATGCGTTTGGCGGTTGCGATAATTTGCAATACAACGAGTATGATAATGCCAAATATCTGGGCAACGTTGAAAATCCGTATTTGTGCCTTGTTAAGGCAAAATCAACTGATATAACATTGTGTGAAATACATGAAAATTGTAAGATAATTGGCAAAAATGCGTTCTCTGGTTGCAGTGTTCTGACCACGGTTGCCATTCCAGACTCAGTAACTGAAATAGGCTCGTTTGCGTTCTATGGTTGCAGTGGATTAACTTCAATTGTCATTGGTAATTCAGTTACTAACATTGGTACATCTGGGTTCGAAGGATGCAATAGTTTGTTGTCGGTTGCTATAGGCGAATCTGTTACCAAAATTGGAGAGTCTGTGTTCTCTGGTTGCAGTAGCTTGACGTCGGTTATTATACCTAATTCTGTTACATACATTGGCAATTATACCTTCAATGGTTGTACTTCTCTAAAAAAAATAACATTTGAAGATGGAAGTAAGACTCTAAGATTGGGATATAACGATTTCGATTTTATTGTTGGCAAAGGACTTTTCTATGATTGTCCATTAGAGAAAGTTTATCTTGGTAGAACATTAAGTTATGAAGGAAACTATTCATATGGCTATGAATATGGCTATTCGCCATTTTATGAAAAAAAAAGTCTGACGGAATTGACAATCAGTGATAATGTCACCAGTATTGGCTCGAATTTGTTCTATAAATGCAGTGGCTTAACCTCGGTTACCATACCAGAATCCGTCGCCAGCATTGGTGATTATGCGTTCCGTGAATGCAGCAGTTTGGCCTTCATTATCATCCCAAATACGGTTATTAAACTTGGCGAGTATGCATTCAAAGGTTGCGAGAATCTTACAATTTATTGCGAGTCAAGTTCTAAACCAGAAGGGTGGGGCTTTGGCTGGAATTTCGACAACAGGCCAGTGGTTTGGGGGTACGTAGATGTTAAAGAAGATATGGTTTCGAATATTTCCATCTACGCATACCAAAACATTATTGTAGTAGAAAACGCCGATGCGGAAATCTACGTGTTTGATGCAATAGGCCGTTTGGTTGTTCGTGAAAACGCTACAACCAACATTGCAGAAATACCAATGCAAAACGCTGGTGTTTACATTGTAAAAGTTGGAGCAAAAGCACAACGCGTTAATGTTTCACGTTAATGTGAAACATTAATTGACAATGAAGAATTGATAATTGACAATTGTTCCTGGCATCTGATAAATTAGGGCAATGGACTTCGGTCTGTTGCCTTTTTTGGGCTTTTAGCCGTTAACCGTTGGCCATTGGTCGCAAAAGGCTGAAGCTAAAAGCAAAGTTTATTAATCACTAACCATTAAACATTAATCATTAACAAACGACTTAAAACTTAGAACTTAAAACTTAAAACTTAAAACAAGTTTCGTAATTGCGTCTATCTTTGCGAAAAAGTGAAAACGTAAAATATACAATATGTCACGCAAGAAAGTCGAGAAACAGGTTTTTGAGAATGTAGAGATAACCGATATAGCATCGGAAGGAATGGCAATGGGCCACTATGAAGGAATGGTGGTCTTTGTTCCGTTGGCAATACCAGGCGACATTGTCGATGTAGAGGGCAAGGTTAAGCACAAACGCTACATCGAGGGCCGCATAGTCCGCTATGTCAAGTACAGCGACAACCGCATCGAACCGTTCTGCAAGCATTTCGGGACCTGTGGCGGTTGCAAGTGGCAGGTGTTGCCTTACCAGATGCAGATAGAGTGGAAGCAGAAACAGGTGTTCGACAACCTGACACGCATCGGGCACCTCGAGCTGCCTGAAATATCGCCTATTCTCGGAAGTGCCAAGACGCAGGAGTACCGCAACAAACTCGAGTTCGCCTTCTCGCCGTTGCGCTGGCTCACTCCCGACCAGATTGCCCAGGCCGACACCCTTGAGCAGCGCTCGCTAGGCTATCATCTGCCGCGATTCTTCGACAAGGTGGTAGATATTGAGGAGTGCCACCTTATGCCACAGCCCGTTGACGACATTCGCAACAGCCTTCGCCAGTTCGCCATCGACAACAACATCAGTTTTTACCATCAGCGCGAGCATCAAGGGTTCCTGCGCAATGTCGTCATCCGCAACTCAAACGCCGGAGGCCTCATGGTGATTCTCATCGTGTCCGAAAAAGACGACCGCCAGATTGACCTTGTGCTTGGATTCCTGAAGAGCAAGTTCCCGCAGATAACCTCGCTCATGTACATGGTCAACAGCAAGCTCAACGATTCATATACCGATTTGCCCGCATTCCTATATTCCGGCGACGACCATATCATTGCCGAGATGAACGGCCTCAAGTTCAAGGTCGGACCGAACTCCTTCTACCAGACCAACACCGACCAGGCCGTGCGCCTGTATCAGGTGGCAAAGGATTTTGCCGAACTGACTGGCAACGAGACAGTGTACGACCTCTACACCGGAACAGGCACCATAGCGTGCTTCGTGTCCGATAAGGCCAAAAAGGTGATAGGCATTGAGTATGTCGAGGATGCCATTGTCGATGCCAAGGTAAATGCTAAGATGAACAACCTCGGCCACCTCGATTTCTACGCAGGCGACATGAAGGACGTACTCACCGACGCATTTATAGCCGAGCATGGCAAGCCCGATGTCATCATCACCGACCCTCCGCGTTCCGGGATGCATGCCGATGTGGTAAAGACCATTCTGAACGCCAATCCGAAGCGCATCGTGTACGTGAGCTGCAACCCCGCAACCCAGGCCCGCGATCTGGCCATGATGGCACAGCAGTACCGCATAGCAAAGGTTCAGCCTGTCGACATGTTCCCGCAGACACAGCATGTCGAGAATGTGGTGCAACTCATAAGAATAGAGGATTGATGCAGTCGCGAATCGCATCATGTGCGATTGCTGGCTGATTGACCGTGGTACCTCATCACGACGATTTTTTTACTTGTGATTCGTGAATTTCAAATTTGTATTTGTAACTTGTAATTCAATATTTGAAACTTGTGAAATGGACGAGGTGAAAAAACTGACAATTAAGGATTGGAACGCTGATGACCGCCCCCGCGAGAAACTGCTCAAAAAAGGTATATCGGCTTTGAGCGACGCAGAACTACTCACAATACTCATATCTACAGGCACACGTAGCCAATCGGCTCTCGATTTGGCGCGCGCTGTCTTGTCGTCGGTCGACAACAATCTGCACCTGCTTGGCAAACGCACAGTTGCCGATTTGATGAAGATAAACGGCATAGGCGAGGCAAAGGCCATAAGCATAATCTCAGCCTTGGAACTCGGCCGTCGTCGCCGGAATTCCGACCTCGAGCGCGCGGAAATAAAAGGCAGTTCAGATGTCTTTGCAATAATGCAACCCATATTGGCCGACTTGCCACACGAGGAGTTCTGGGTATTGTTCCTTAACCATGCCAACCGTGTTGTCGACAAGGCATGTATTTGCAGGGGCGGGGTTAGCGGAACCCTTGTCGATGTGAAAATATTGATGAAGCTCGCGCTTGAAAAACTGGCCTCTGCATTGATACTTGTGCACAATCATCCGTCAGGAAGCACGAACGTGAGTTCCGAGGACCGCAAAATTACGGAGAAGATACAAAACGCGTCCAGCCTGCTCGATATAAAGGTGCTTGACCATTTGGTGGTTGCCGACAACGATTATTTCAGTTTTGCCGACAATGGATTGTTATAGTCTGTCATTAATTTTTATGACGTGTATTGTATTTTCTAAATGATGACTTTTTGTACTTTAGAGGTTTGATAAAGGATTTTTATAAATGGCTGAATTGAACAGATTCATAATCCGTATTGTCGTGTGTGTGGCTTTTGTTTTCACATGGATTGGTGCGTCCGGACAGGATTCCCAAGATGATTTGGATCGGTATCTTGACAGCCTGACCTCGTTGCTGAACGGGTTGCCTGACGGAATGGACAGACTGAAAATCCTTGATGAATTAAGCAAGGAACATTATAATGTTGATTCCGTTTACAAGTATGCGACTGAACAATTGGAATTGGCAAGAACACTGAATGATAATTATTATTTGGCAAACGCACAAAGGTTTTTGGGCTGGTATTATTATCAAGTAGATGAGTTTGAGCAGTCTGCAAACTGTTATTTCGATGGCATTCATTTATGTCAGTCCATATCAGATGATTACGTATTGGCTATGTGCTATTACGGGTTGGCTAATTCAAAAAGCGAGCTTGGCGATGATTCCGTAGCGGATGAGTATCTTTTGAAGGCCTTGGATTTGTTTAAATCATTGGAAATGGATGAGAGAGTGTCGGAGATATATAGGAAATTGGCTTATATACGTGTCGACTATCATATTTATGAATCGGCCAATGATTATGTTTCCAAGGCTTTCGCACTGGATAGCTTGAGAGGTGACATATCTTCATTGGCAAATGACTATTATATGTTGGGTTGGATATTCTATAAGCGTTATGCAGATATAGAAATGCCTTATTTCTTGTCTTCTGCAAAAGAGAATATGATAAAAGGATATGAATTGGCAAATGCTTATAACAGTTCGTTAAATGTATTTTGGATAAGCAGGGAAATAATGTTCCTTTTTCAAGATATTGCAAAAACTCAGACTGGTGAAGAACGGGCTTTGTCATTGGACAGTGCATATTATTTCTACAAAGTGACTGACAGCTTGATGAATTTTTGCTCCATCGGCAAACAGAATATATACTTGGACTTTTGGAGAGCAAAAAGTCTTGCAATAGATGGCAAATTCAATCAATCTTTGGAATTGTTGAAAGAGATAGAACAACGGCCAAAGTTGACAGGTGAAAATAAATTGTATCTGTATAGATCATTGATATTTGTGTATGAATCATCGGGTGATTATGCCAATGCACTTAAATATACAAAGTTGCAGTATCGTGTAGACAAGGAAACGTATAACCGTGATTTTGGGGTGAGGGCAACAAGTGTCGAGAAGGAGCGCGAACTTTCACAGTTGAAGCTGAAGCAGCAAAAGCAACTATATACAATAGTAATTGTCAGCCTTTGCTTCGTGATGGTGTCGATACTCGCACTTGTCATTTTGCATGGATTCCTGCGAAACAGAAAACTTAATGCACGTTTGGCGTTGCAGAACGATGAGATTGTCAGAAAAAATGCAGAACTGAATGAAAGAAATGCCGAAATACTTGCGCAACGTGACGAGATTGAGGTTCAGCGCGACAATATCGAGATTACAACCCAGATGTTGATGGATAGCATCAATTATGCAAAACACATTCAAGACGCTGTAATGATTTCCCACGAATCAATGCATAGAATATTCGGAGACACACTGATATATTGGAGGCCAATGAATGTGGTCTCTGGAGATTTCTATTGGGCAATGCAAAAGGGCAACTTCAAAATGCTGGTGTTGGCCGACTGCACAGGGCACGGTGTTCCAGGAGCGTTCATGAGCATGTTTGCAATATCGTCGCTGAATAGCATTGTGTCGCCATTGAACTTTGAAAATATCAAGGCATCGGACGTGCTTGACA
>CALABN010000108.1 GCA_937885735.1 uncultured Bacteroidota bacterium
TACGGCGCGGGCAACATCATTGCAAAGAAACAGCCGTTCAACGTCCGTCGCGGAAGGCTTCTGGTCAAGATTCTGCCTCGCATCAAATTTACCGACCGTTCGTTTGGCGACGACTACAGGGCAAGGACAAAGGTTGTTTCGGCTCTTTTCAAGCATAAATACAGTGAGTTGTGCGACGAGTTCGACCACCCCGACAATATGACTTTCTACGATATGATGATGCACAACTATATTTACAAGGGGCCTGTCGAGGAGTGGTATCTGCGCGTCAAGATTAAAATGGAGCACTGCTACGAACTGTTCGACAAACTTGTACCGCGTCAAGGCCAGATAACCGACATTGGCTGTGGCTACGGACCGTTGTGCTATATGTTGGCATTGACATCGAAAAACAGAAACGTGCTCGGAATCGATTACGATGAGGACAAGATTGCATTGGCGCAACACGGCTGGCTTCGAGGCAAGTGCAACTTGAATTTCGCTTACGCAAATGCCCTCGAGTACAATTTGCCACAAAGCGACGTCTTTATCCTGAACGATATGCTTCACTATATGAGTGCCGAACATCAGAACGTGTTGATTCATAAATGTGTCGATGCACTTGCGCCTGACGGTTTCATCATTATCCGCGACGGCAATTCGGAGGAGGAGGAAAGGCACAAGGTGACAAAATTCACTGAAGTTATGTCCACCAAAATCATCAAGTTCAACAAGACCGAAGAGCAGTTGTGCTTTATGTCGGAAAGCCGTGTCCGCGCAATCGCTTCGGAGTGTGGTATGAGTGTGGAGTCGATTCAAAACGACAAATACACGTCAAACACTATCTACATCTTTAGAAAGAAAGCCAATGAAAACGCTTAAGAATATAGGTAAGGCCATATTGTACATAGTCGGCTTTGCGCTCATCGTCCTGCTCATACCGATAATCATTTTGTCATATCTGTATTTCACTGCCGATATGCAACAGCCTGAAGGATTTGAGCCTCACGACGGTCAGGTTCAGGTTGATGCCAACGGCATACGCGCCTACGGTGCCGACACTATGCGGTTCAGCGCCAACGGCCTTTGGGAGGTGAAACTATGTGGCAACGCCTTCGAACGTGGCGAGGCTTACGGCAAGCTTGCGCAAGACATCATCTACCGGCAGGAACAGATTTTTGTCGACCAGATTCGCACATTTGTCCCTTCGGAAAAATATCTCGACTTCTTGCGTTACCTGACAATCGCATTCAACCATTCGTTAGGCAAGTATATTGGCGAGGAGTTCCGTGAGGAGATTTACGGAATGTCGCTTTCCTGTTCCGATGAATTTAATTTTGTCGGCGAGCCGTATCCTCGCCAGATGAACTACCATTCGGCACACGACATTGGTCACGCTATGCAGGATTATATGCTTGTGGGTTGCAGTTCGTTTGCCACCTGGAGCAATTCCAGCGCCAATGGCGATTTGATTGTGGGTCGCAATTTCGACTTCTATATGGGCGATGACTTTGCCCGTAACCGTGTGGTTATGTTCTATTTCCCGACCGAAGGCTACAAGTTCGCGTCAGTGAGTTGGCCAGGAATGATTGGCGTCATGTCGGGAATGAACGAGAAGGGCCTCACTGTCACAATCAATGCCGCAAAATCGTCTATGCCGACATCGTCGGCCACGCCAATATCCATTCTCACGCGTGAGATTCTGCAGTATGCGTCAACCATTGACGAGGCTGTGCAGATAGCCCAACAGCGCAAGACATTCGTGTCGGAATCCATATTGATAGGTTCCGCCATTGACGGGCGTTCGGCGGTCATCGAGAAATCGCCTGAAAAAATGGCTTTGCTCGAGTCGGACACCACATTTATTGTAAGTGTAAATCATTTTCAGTCAGATGCTTTTGAAAATGATGCCCGCAATATTGAGAATATTGCCACATCTGACAGCCCGTTCCGCTTCAACCGCATCAACCAACTTCTGAACAGCAAATTTCCTCTTGACGAGTCAGGTGCCGTTTCCATTTTGCGCGATTATAAGGGTATGAACGACAGCCTTATAGGTTGGACCAACGAGGGAGCGCTCAATCAGTTCATTGGACATCATTCTGTGGTTTTCAATGCCGATAAACTGATAATGTGGGTTTCTACATCGCCGTGGCAGGCAGGCCCGTATGTGGCTTATGACCTTAAAGGCATCTTCAGCGGTCAGACGGGTTTTGCAGGTGAGGTTGCCGACAGTCGCATCACAATCCCTGCCGACCCTACAGTCAGCGACGAGCAGATGCAAGGCATCTTCCGCATCAAGCAGTTGACTCACGAGTTGAGGAGTGCCGTGTCGCAGGCGCAAATGGTCGATTCCACCACATTGGCAGAGTTTGAAGCGCTAAATCCCGACTTGTTTGCCACATACGAGATTTTGGGCGACTATTACAATATGCAGTCCGACACAGCGCAGGCTCGCGCCAATTGGGAAACCGCGCTTCAAAAATTCATTCCCAAACAGGCAATGCGCGACCGCATTTCTGAAAAACTTGAAGCGTTGAAATAATGCCTTTTAAGTTGCATTTTTTTTGAAATCTATATTTTGTATAAAATGCAGATTGATAATTAATTATGTAGGGTAGTTGACTGTTTAATCTCTTCAACCGTCAGCCGTAATTTTATCCACGGGTGTTTTATAAGCACTTGAGTCAGGTTGTAGAAACCAGATTATATTTTTCATAAAAAATGCCGAATCCATTACGAATTCGGCATTTATTTGAATCAACAATAAGAATCGTTTAACCTAATGATTGTATTGTCAGTTTAAAGTCTGCAATGATTTTTATCATCTACGTGAGATGACATCATTGTATACTTCGGTATTTGATGCAATGATTTTATTGAATGAATTATAGTCAATTATTCCGCGAATTACAGCAATGAATCCGAGAATTGCATTGACAATAAGTTTAAAGAAAGCTAATTGACCTGCCCCTTCTAATGAAACAGGAACATATGGGTCGGGTGCTCCTTTGGAATAGAAATATGCAATGGGCAACCAGCCAATTATGGCGCATGCGATAAGTGCACCATAACTGCCATTTATTGCACTTAATATTAATCCCAAAACAAAGAATACACCAAAAAATATCAGTCTCCATTTGATTGATGCGAGAGTCTTTTTCTGTGATTCAATGATTAATTGAAGGCAATCTGGGCAATATTGTTTGTTGCCGTCAATCGTTACAACACAATCTCGGCATACAGCTTTCCCACATTGTTGGCATGTTGCTACCGCATCTTTTTCTTGATGATAAAAACATTTCATAATTTAATAAAAATTAAGTTGTTAATATTTAGTTATTTAAAAAATCCCAATATCTGTTATCTAAATTGACGTCTTAGTTTTTCAATATTTACTTTTAGTTTGGCTTCTGATTTGCTGAATGATATCTCATCTTCTGCAATTTCGGCTTCGCTTTCTTTTGTGATTTTTTTCTTTTCCTTTTTATCTATAGATGGGTCAGTATTGGCCTTGTTTAGGTTTTCTACGGCATCTATGTATGAAAACATCTTGTCAGTCATCGAATATGTTTTGGTGGAACTTCCGTAACCTGAATATTGATAGACGAAATGCATATTGTAGAAAGTGCAGATGAGTTGAGTGTCTTCAATCTTTACTGAACATTCATATTGCAGAGCCTCTGTCCAAGTTCCTGCAAAAGGATTTTGCGCTTTTCTGTATTGAAATTTGCCTGAAAAATACACAGTCCCTTTTTTGTCGTCATATTTAACTATTGTTCCCATTCCTGCAATAAATGTATTCATGTCGAATCTGGCCCACGACGCTATTTTTTGCATGCAAATGTCTTTAGTCAGATTATGGGGTATTGTGTCTGTGACTTCATAATAGCCAATGTTATTTCTTTTGAAGATATAGTCTTTGGCTACAATGGTTTGTGAACTTGCCTGAAAGGCAATAAAAATGCTGATAATTGCTAGTAATAAATTTTTCATTTGTAGTTAAAGTATAGATTAGGAATAATTATTAGTCGTTTTTTGTATCGCAGTCCATTACAACTCTAAGTCCGACGGCAAAATCCTGGTAACTGGTGCCATTCATTTTATAATATCTTCTTGATGTCTGCCCGTAGGTCAACAAATGGCCCCAACCACCGCCTCTTGTAACTTTTTGTTTCCCAGTCGGAGGACCTTGCGGGTTTACTTGTGCACTGTCGGAATAAGGCCCATACCAATCGGAACAAAACTCTTCTACATTGCCACTCATATCATATATGCCCAATTCGTTTGGTTTTTTCATACCGACAGGCATTGTCTGTTTGAAGCCTAGAGTTGTATTTACATTCCATGCAACTTCGTATGAATCGTCGCTCCCACTATATAGGAATCCCTCGCTTTTCTGCCCACCTCTGGCAGCATATTCCCATTCGGCTTCTGTTGGGAATCGGAAATGCCTCCCAGTTATTTGGCTCAGTTTTTCCAAGAAAACTACACACATATCGTAACTTACCTGTTCTACAGGGTGATTAAATTCTACAAATTTGCTAGGGTTGTCACCCATTATAGTCATCCATAGTTTTTGAGTGACTTCGTACTTTCCTATATAGTAACTGTCAAGGGTTACTTGATGTTCGGGCATTGCTTTTTTTATGTCAACACTCCCCATTGTGAAAGTTCCACCTTCAACATATACCATTTCCAGCTCGGTGCCTTTAATTGTAAATGTTGTTAGGCTGTCTGTTTCTGAAATTTGTATTTCGGAATTTTCCTGAGCCATTAGTGACATTGATGCAATTGATATAATTGCCAGTAACATTTTTTTCATATACATTCTTTTAGTTGTTTTATTGGGAGATCAGACATCACCCTTCTGTTTTTAGAAAATATTTTTCATTAATGTATTTTGTAAAAAACCGATAGTTGGCTTTTGTAAAACTATATATAAGATGCAGTTACAACCGAAAATGATGTTTCCAATTTGTCGATAGTATTGATTCTATTTTGTCTATGTTTTTGTGGAAATGTTTGCAACGAGTTTTTCTTCCTTCATCTTTTCTGAATAGATGACGAAAAAATCGTAATCAAGTATTTTGGATATTGACAGCAACAAATCGGTGTCGAGGTGTGATTTCGCAAAAATTTTGTAGGCGTTGCTGCGGTCGTAGTTTAGTTTGTAGGCGAACCATGTAACCGATCGCCCTTGTTCTTTCAACTTAAGTTGAATCTGTTTGCCAATGTGTATTTTCCCCATAAAAAAAGCGTTTGCCGTTCGTTGTCCGCTTATTTAGGAAAGAAAGGCTCCGCCAAGAACCCATAACGATAAATAAGCACGTAACGGCCCACGCCTATCGACGTGAACCTTCGTTTAGCTTATTCTCTCGTTGCTAAAATTTGGCGGATTTTATCTTTCCGAGAATAAGTGCGTAAAGTTCAGTATGCTAGTGTTTTATATTATGTATTGTCGATTTGTGTATATATACTCTTTTGTGTTAAAAAGTTTGAATGTTAACGTAGAATAATAATGAGTGCTGTATTCAAATACAATAATACATTATTATTTAATCTCTTCAACCGTCAGCCGTAATTTTATCCACGGGTGTTTTATAAGCACTTGAGTCAGGTTGCCGTCGTTGTCGGTTGTGATTATGAATACCGACTTTCCAAAGCCCGCACCGCATTTGCGTTTTTCTTCAGTGCCGTTATTGTGTTTCAGTTTGGCTAAATTCTTGTCCACCAGTAGCACACGAAGGTCACGTTCAAGCAGTTGAAGAACCTTTGTGCGTCGCATCGGCTCAACGCAACTGTTTACCGTCAGTGAGTCGGCGAGGGTGAAGTCGAATATTGTTGGCCCGAAATACGAAGTGGCGAGCACTCGAGGTCCGTTTCCCATTGGGCGTGCAATCATCATTCCGCTCAAATGAGTTCCACGGGTGTCAATCTGCAGGTTGTGCTTGCACGTCTTGTCAGGTGTTATTATTGGTTGTGCCTGGCATATGGCAGACGCTGTCATTGCCAATGTCATTACACAGAATTTTGTTATGTGGTGCCAGTTAGTCACGACTTAATCAATTACAAACCTTCCGTCGTCCTTCAGTTGATTGTAGTGCTTGTTGCTGAACTTGTAGTCGGTGTAGTCGGCCTCGTTCTCGTACATTCGCAGTTGGTCCACGCTCATATCGGTCTTGTTCAGCCATATTTCGATGCCCGACACGTATTCTTTCACGCTCTTGCTTTTGGGTGTTATTTTTATCAGATATTGCTGATTGTCTTCCTGATAGTTTAGTTCGTAATCGTTGCTCATCTTGCCCAGGTCGCCAATCATACAGGCTGTAATCATATCCTGCATCTCGTTCATCATCTTGTTTGAGTTCAGCGACATTATGCTTTTCTTGCCGTCGGCCACAATCTTCAGTTTCCCGTTGTTTATTGCAATGAGATAACTCAAAGGCTTTGAGTAACTTAAACTGATTTTATTATCCTTTAGGTACGAGAATTTGCCCGATGAAGTGACGTCCTCGTCAAACATATCGAGGTGTTTCACTTGTGTAAAGTCGCTCTCAATCGAAGTGAGTTTGCTTGCACTGCTTTTTAGTTGAGTTTCAAATTGTTGCATATCGGCAACGGGGTGCATTTGTGCCATTGTCGTTTGAAAGGCAAGCATCAGTGTAAAAAGTAATGTAAGGTGTTTCATATCGTAGTATTGTTATTTGCTTAATTTGTTATTGGTGTGCCCTTTGCGGTTACGTTTATTGACTGGTAGTTTTTTGCGTCAGCAGGCAAAGGCATTATCTCGTAGCCAGCCGAGCGTATTTCGTCAATCACCTTCTGCAAAAGAGTGTCGCTGTTAGGCAGACGGTCGTGAAGAAGTATTATGGCGCCACGTTTCAGGTTGCGTTTTATTCGTTTCAGCACAATTTCGTCTTTTGGTAGGTTGGTGTCGTAAGTGCGTATGGACCAGCCTATTGTGGTTAGGTTTAGCGTTTTGACGGCTTTGGCCACAATCGGGTTTGTAACGCCAAATGGTGGCCGGAACAGAGTTGTTGTCTGGCCTGTGGCTTCGGCAATGGCTTGCTTGCATTGTTCAAGGTCGGCTATCATATTGCTCCGTCTCAAAATCGGGAAGTTCCCGGCGTGGCAGAAACTGTGTATTCCAATCAGGTGGCCATCGTCGGCTATGCGCTTCATAATTGCCTCATTGCCTGCAATTTTGTTGCCGATGCAGAAGAAAGTGGCCTTTGCGTTGTTGCGTTTTAGCACGTCGAGCACTTTAGGCGTCTGTTCGGCATCTGGACCATCGTCAAAGGTCAGGAACACCACTCTTTTGCCAGTCTTTACCCTGCAAATCGCCTTTACGTAAAACTGTGACTTGATGCTGTACGATGCGTAAACCAGGAAAACAAGCAACCAAATCAATATGTAGAAGAACCACCCTTGCATATTATTTCTTTAGCAAGACAAGCGAGCGGTTGATGTCTTGATACTCGTTGAAAATCAATATGTTGCCCGAGATGTTCTTTTTGCTTGTCGCAATGTTGAGCAGTTCGGCTGTAAATGTTGGATAGTCAGTTTGTTTCTCGTTTTGCCAGTTTGCCTTTAATCCAGTTTTTTTTGCTATGGCTTCAGCGGAGGCTTGCTTGCAACCCGAAAGCAGGAAAATGTTGTCGGCGGACAGCCCGTTGCGTTTCATAAATGCCTCAATCCACTCTGCAACCTCGCTTTCAGCCTTTTGCCCTATTGAAGTCTCTATGTCGTTTATTGATGCCGAATTGCCTTCCGATGAATTGTTCAGCAGAAAGAAATTTGCGCCTTCGCCAAGGGCAAAATTGCGGTCCAAACCAAGTCTGTGCTGAATGTCGGCCGACGATTGGGTAATCTCGTCCACGGCGCCCAAAAGCACATTGCGCTTGCCGTCAGCCACCTGCATTACGGCATCTATCAGAGCGCTCTCGAAACTCAATCCGCGGTGGACGTAAGTGACATTGTATGAATGTATTCCGTTCATCAGCGCTATCTGTCCGCCAATGGTGTTGAATGTTGATTGTATGAACGGTGTTGGATTCAGCAGTTTTTCCTCATTTACGATTATCGAGTCGAGGAACTTCTCCGTATCGGCAAGGCAACCAAGTCCTGTTGCGGTGATTATTGCGTCAATCGACTGTTTGTCAATTTCTTCAATGCATTTTAGCCCGCAAGCCACGCCCATTTTCACAATACGGCTCATTCTACGGCGGAGCGTAGGGTCGGCTATGGCTTGTTTGTAGTCGAGTTCCGTTTCGTTACCGTCGACAAAAAGCCTGTCTTCCTTTATTTGGCACGATTTTGTTATGTAGATAGGCTTCATTTCAGTCGATTTTTGAGAATAATAGTGATGTGTCGTTGCCACCGAATCCGAAGGCGTTCGACAGAACGTGGCTTATTGCATTCCCTTCGCTGAATTCGGTTGCTGGAATCAGTCCAGTGGCAGGTTCTGCGGTCTTGAAGTTGAGGTTGGGGTAGATGTAGCCCTTGCTTACCGACAACGCCGAGTAAACCGCCTCAATGCCTTCCGATGCGCCCAACGTATGGCCTATGAAGGCCTTTACGGAACTGAACGGTGGCACATTGTCGCCGAAAATCCTGCGAATGGCAGTCCCTTCTGAAAGGTCGTTGTTTGGCGTTCCTGTGCCGTGTACGTTTATGTAGTTTATTTCGCTTGCCGATACGCCAGCCACTTTCATAGCCTCGCTCATAGAGTGGAACGAGCCGTTGCCTTCTGGCGAACAGCCAGTCTGGTGGTAGGCGTCGTTTGCGTTGGCGTAGCCTGTGACAAGGCAGTAAGGTTCGCGTTGGGCATCTTCAATGCGTTGCATCACAATGTATCCAGCGCCCTCGCCCAGATTTAGGCCTGCGCGTGTGGCGTCAAACGGTCGGCTGTGTTCCTTGTCGAGAATCATCAGCGTATTGAAGCCATTGAGATGGAAGCGAGAGAGTGACTCCGTGCCACCTACCACAGCCTGCTCGTACTGACCTGTCTTGATGAGGTTGGCACCAATCTCAATCGCATTGAGCGCAGAAGAATTGAGACCAGCTTCCGGTGGACTCAAAATGGATGCTACCGTCTACAACTGGTGGCTCGCAACCCATTGCATAATAAGGGAATGGTCCGTCTTTATAATCTGTACCCCAAACTGATTGTTCTTTCATAGGAGTGTCTGGGCTGATTGGTGCTGCTGGATCTGCAATCAACGAAACAAGCCACTCGACAGGTTGCTGCGAGTGCCAAGCGAGGGTGTGACCATAAACGGTCAGACCACCCTCCTCGGCTGCTGCTACGAAATTCATAACAGTGCCATAATCAAACTCACCCTTGTCGCTAACGACAGAACCCATCTTCATAGCATTGCCTGCAACGACCTCATCAAAGTTTGCACGCGAAAGGGTATAGAGATTACCCTTGTCGTTGAACTCTGAAGCTGTGAGTGCAGCACTGACCTTGAAGTTAGCGTGCTTGCTGCGATCCAGATAGTTCTTCAGTGGCTCATAGTCATTCAAGTATTCGTAGTCAGCGCTGGAACCTGGCTTGTTTACGACAAAGTCGTTGGTCTCGAAGTAATCGACGCATGAGGTG
>CALABN010000109.1 GCA_937885735.1 uncultured Bacteroidota bacterium
AATCATCAATCTGCCTGACAAAATCTTCAAAATCACCACAAAGCAATTTATAGAAACCACCTTTAAATAACGACAAAATCGTTGGTCTTGACCCAACCCTTGTTGCCGTCAGACAACTTAATCTCGCTCCAATCGCCTTGCTGGTTGGTAACCTTAACCTTCAGGCCTTCGTGAATAAGGAACAACTCCGTTCCCATATTGTCTGGCGAACTCTTGACAACAACAGAAGGTGTGACGACAATGGCGTCAGGCTCGTTCATCAGCATATCCTTTTGCTTGCCCGAAAAACGGAACGTGAAGAACGCGCAAATCAACAACAACAAGCCTACGCTGAACGTCACCTTACGTAGCATCATTCTGTCAGACAGGAAGAAAATCAACAAAAGCACCAGGCAGACAACAAACGATGCAATGCTGATTATTGCCCATTGATTCGACGTAAAGGCACGCACAAGCGACTGTCCCCACGTCTTTAGGAAGAATTCTGGCAAGACATCAATCTTGTCGACAACGTGAGTGTTGGCGAGTTGCAGATTGAACTGAATGTCCTCGTCGGTCGAGTTCAACTTGAGCGCACGCTCGTAGTTTGCTATTGCATACGGAAACTTGTTCGATTTATAATACGCATTGCCGAGGTTGAAATAGAGTTCAGAAGATTCATATCCTTGACTAACAATGTTTTCATATATGGCTATCGCCTGTTCGTATTGAGTTGCCTGATAACAAGATGAAGCGGAATCGAGTTCTGCGGTGAAATTGTTGGCAAATGAGCCCATTGGCAACATTGCAACAACTGTCAATATGATTATTATACGTTTCATTGTCCAATTATTTGCTATTTAACCTTTTGGTCAAGTTTTGATAATGTCTTGTCGGCTTTGCGGAATATTTCCTCCATTCCTCCCGAAACCGCCGACGGCGCATAACGGGCGAATTCGCACGAGTTAAGCAAGTCGAGCAACTCGTCAATCAACTGGCTGTCAACAGAATGGCCACTCAAAATTTCGGTGACATTGTCCTTTGACAGACTTGCGACAGGGATTGACAACTTATCGCTCAAATATCCCCAAATGCCTTTCAGCAATTCATCGTAGAATTGAGCCTCCTGCCCTTGCTTCATATATTTTGATGCCTGACGCAGACGCTTTTTCGAGACCTTGCTTGCCTTCCTGTTCTTCACGGCCGTCTGGTTTGCATTCTGCTTAATTTGCGCCAAACGGAACAAGATAATGGCAATGAACAACAGCAATGGCAACAAATAGCACCCATAAAACATTGTTGTTCCGAAAAGCAATTCCTTTTTACGCTCAAGTTTCTGAACTGGCTTTATGTAGCGTATGTCCTTGCCGATGAATTTGACATCTTCTTTGGTAAGAGCCTGAACCACACCCGAATTGGCTTCAGAATCGCCTTCTCCCTTTTCAACACTGATATTAAACTCTTGACTTGTCAGAGTCTTGTATGTCTTTGATTTTGTGTCGAAATAACTAAAAGTGACTGGTGCTATGCGGTAGTTGCCAGCATAACGTGGTATGAAAAGATAGTCGAATGTGACAGAACCCGACATTCCATTGGCATCAGTCTTGATATTCTGCGTTGTCTTTGGGTCATAAACATCGAGGTCGGGCGGAAAATCAATCTTCAAGTTGTTGATAAACTTCAGGAATTATTGATGCATTATATCTCCGGACAGTGGTAGCGCGGCTTGCCGACGCTTTGTTTGCCGTACTCGATCGCCGAAGCGGGGCAGTCGCAGATGCAGCGCATACAGTGTATGCAGTTGCCTCCCCAGACGGGCTTTCCGTCCTTAAGCGTTACGTTGTGCGTAATGCAGACGGAGGCGCACTTGCCGCAGGAAATGCAGGCATCGGAGACCGTGAAGCTCTTGTCCTTCACGACGAAGGCATAGAACGCGTCGTTCACGATGCCGCTCTTGAGCGCGCTGAAGGGCTTTTTGTCAGTCGCGCCGAAGCGTTCGCCGCGCAGGATGCTTTCCGCGTAAGCGTCGATGGACGGCAGCGCCTTGGTTACGATCTTCACCGCCGTATGCGGCTTAGGCACGGG
>CALABN010000110.1 GCA_937885735.1 uncultured Bacteroidota bacterium
AGGCAACTGCATCAAGTTGAAGATGAACCATAAACCGGTAGCCATTGGCTATTTGGCACGCTTCGCTGCTGATTATGAGCGTGAGAGTGGAAAGATGCAGGCTCCAAAATGCGCACCAAAGAACGGAAAGAAAGTCTGCACAGTAGGCTCTGGTCCATCTGCATTGGCATTCGCAGCCGACATGATCAAGTTCGGTTACGATGTAACTGTATTTGAGGCACTTCACGAGATTGGCGGCGTATTGAAATATGGTATTCCTGAATTCCGTTTGCCAAACAATGTGGTTGATGCCGAAATCAACACTTTGCGCCAAATGGGTGTAAACTTCCAACCAAATACAATCGTTGGAAAGACAATTAGTTACGAGCAACTGCACGAAATGGGATTCGACGGCATATTTGTCGGTTCAGGTGCAGGCCTGCCACGCTTTATGAGCATTCCGGGCGAAAACCTGATTGGCGTAATGTCATCTAACGAATATCTTACCCGTATCAACCTTATGGGTGCAGGCCGTGGCCAAGGATTCGACACTCCTGTGCTGAAAGGCAAGAACGTGGTTGTATGCGGTGGTGGTAACACTGCAATGGACTCTGCACGTACTGCAAAACGTATGGGCGCAGAGACTGTAACACTGGTTTACCGTCGTGGTCTTGACGAACTACCTGCACGTGCCGAAGAAGTTCACCACGCAATGGAGGAAGGCATCGACTTCCACGTGTTGCACAACCCACTTGAATATCACGGTGACGAGAATGGCCGCGTAAAGGAGGCTGTCCTTCAGGTTATGGAACTTGGCGAACCTGACGCATCAGGACGTCGCAGCCCTGTCGCTGTCGAGGGCAAGACCGAGACAATCCCTGCCGACCTTGTCATTGTTGCAATCGGCGTATCGCCAAACCCAATCATCCCGACAAACTTCAAGGGTCTTGAAATTTCAAAGAAGGGCACTATAGTTGTTGGCGAGGAGACAATGCAGTCAGCATTGACCGACGTGTTTGCCGGTGGCGACATTGTACGCGGCGGCGCAACAGTGATATTGGCCATGGGCGACGGTCGCAAGGCTGCTGCCAACATGCATGAGCATCTGTCGAAATAGACATTATAAAGCAATAATTGGGAAAAGGGAGCCTTATGGCTCCCTTTTTTTGTTCAATTGTTATACGCAACTAAAAATATTGCAGTATTTTAGTGCCCGAAATTGCGCAAATATGAAGAAGGCACTGATAATAGTAATCATATTCAACGTTTTACGGTTTGTTTTCATCCCGTTTATCGGATTGTCGCCACAAGAGTCGTATTTTGCGTATTATGCCGACCATCTGTCGCTTTCATACTACGATCATCCGCCATTGGTGGGCTACACCATTTGGCTATTCATTCAAGTGTTTGGGCACAACGTGTTTGCAGTGAAGTTTGCGGCATTTGTCATTACATTGCTTGCGCAAATAGCCTTCTTCGCATTGTCGTCGAGATTGCTGCGTGGCAATCGCAAGTATCTGGCGTGGATATTGTTCTGCACATCGATGCTTGTCACGTCGCTATCGTTGCAGAATTGTCCCGACGTGGTTTTGGCGCTTTTCTGGACACTGTCGGTGTGGGCATTATACAGAGCCATATTCAACAGCGAAAAACGATTTTGGATATATGCCGGATTGCTTATGGGACTGGCATTCGACAGTAAGTTCACGGCATTCGGTATTCCGGCCGGATTGATAGTATTTCTTTTATTTTCAGGAAAATATAGAAAATTGTTGGCATCTCCGTGGCCCTACATTTCAATATTGATGATGATGATGATTGGCGCACCGGTTCTTATCTGGAACATTCAAAACGATTTTGTGTCGTTCCGTCTTGATTCCGTCTTGCGCGCTGAACCTTTTGACAGCGACACTCCGCAAAATCTGCCGCAGTTTGCATTGGCACAGATAATTATACTTATGCCGATACTGTTTGCCGGCTTATGGTGGATATTCGGGAAGTATTTGTGGCGCATTGTCACGAAACCAAATCAGGTCAATGCCGAAATGTGGTTCCTGTTCAGTTTCTTCATGCCCACATTTTTGGGTGTGTATCTAGTGTCGATATTCGGCGAGGTGAAGTACAACTGGCTCATTCCTACATATATAACTGGCATAATAATGATGGCTCGGTTGTTGAATGAAAAATGGAGAAAATGGCATTGGGTGGCAACCATCGCCATACATGCAGTTGCTATATATCTGATTTTCATTGGGCCAAAATCGGCATATTTCCGTTACGATTTGGGTCTTGATTCGAAACAACTTGCGCACACAGTCGATTCCATTCACGATGTCTATCCCGATGCATTTGTGTTCGCTACCGATGGCTACAAGACAGCGTCAAAAATCAGTTTCTATAGCAGCGACACCATTTATGGACCGCAAATAATTAATCAGGTGCCATATCATTTTGGCTACATAAACGCTGATGTGCAAACACTTGTAGGCAAGGACGGCATTTTGGTGAAGCCACGGCTGAACAGCAACACGCAGTTCCATTTGATTGTACCTTTCTTTGAAGATGTGGAGAAAATTCAAAGTGTCAAGATTGCCGATGTTCAGGCCTATGATGTATTCTACTGTTCTGGCTATAAAGGTGCCGAAACACAGTCAACATATTGATTTTTAGAAAGCAAATTATTTCCCCATATTCTATATGCGCACCTGAAAATCGCGTATATTTATAGTTATGTTCTGACAGTTTTTTTCGATTATTGTTTTGAAAATGAATATGGAATCTGATCTTCACTCACACGAATCGCATCACCATGAGCATCATCATCATGGTCACCATCATGAGCATCATCATGTAAATATTGAGTCGCTGAACAAGGCATTCGTAATAGGCATTTTGCTCAATACTCTGTTTGTGGCATTTGAATTTGTGGCTGGCGTGGTTTCCGATTCAGCCGGTCTGCTTTCAGATGCGGGCCACAATTTGAGCGATGTCGCGAGTCTGTTGCTTGCGCTGTTTGCCTTCCGTCTGACAAAGGTGGGTTCGAGCAAGACG
>CALABN010000111.1 GCA_937885735.1 uncultured Bacteroidota bacterium
AGACTCTGCACAAACGCAGACAGGCACAAGGCCAGAACAATAATTAGTTTTTTCATAATAATGTGCTTTTGATTAAATACAAACTACAATGTTATTGCTTTTTTTCGAAAAAACAATTTTGGCACAATATTCTGAATTAACCGTGTCGTTTTTGGGGTAATAAAGCAAGACTTCAACACACAATCAAGACCACAACAAGCAATAAGTTGATCCATGATTTTTCGTCTTGTTATTTCTGAAAACAAGAAAAGGCGGAACAATGTCCGCCTTTCCCACTATCGCATTATAACGTCGATTGACCTTATCAATATACCATCACCCTATGTGACTCTGTAGTACCTTGCTTGCGCAGGATGTAAATGCCTTTGACATACTCGCCGTTCATTACAGATGTGTCGCCATTGCTGATATTTACAGTTCCCTGATAAACACCCATGATAGAGTAGACATCATATTCGCCGTCGAATTCGGCGGCATTTTCGCTTGCAATGCCGACAAAGGGCTCTTCACCAAACAGTATCTTGTCGATATTGCAACTTGAACCTTCGATAGCCAATTTCAGGCTATGAGTACCAGCTGGCAGCTCAACTTTCGATACGCCACCAATGGTTGTGTAAGTATCCCAATTGTTGCTGCCTGTCTGTGGCACAGCCACCTTTCCGGTTATATCGGCATCGTCGAGATACAAGCGGAAAGCAGAATTATTCACACCCGACGACACAATTGCACCCCAATAATACTTCTTTGTTGCGGCAATATCTACTGTATAAACCAGCCACTCGCCAGTTTCGGTATAGCCAATGCCAAAGCCGCCATTTCCGTCAACCACATCAACACCAGATTTCCTATCATACTTGCCACCTTGATTAGCGATGTCATTATCGTGATATGCCACTCCTTCAACACCCTCATCAAAATTTTCAGTCTCAATTACACCAGGAATTGCAGCAGCCACACCATTGTATGGTTTAGGTGGTTCATTGACTGTAATTGTCAATGTCTTTTCACTAATAGTGGAACTTACTCCTTGCACCTTAAACACAAAGGTATATGCTCCTGTATCGATTGGTTGCCATATATATTCCAACATTGTTGTATCTGCACTTGCAAGCAATTCGGTAGAATCCAAATACAATTCAATGCCCGTCAATTGCTCAGAGTTGTTGTATGTCATACAATGCAAATCAACTTCCTTGTCAACAAAAGTCAACGATGTCGGCGCATATGCATACGTAAAATCAAACTTAGGCGCCTTTGCGTTGATAGCGGCATCCGTCTGCATATATTCCTTCAGCCATTTAAATGCCGGGCGTTCTTCGCCATTCTTCCTGATTAAACCTGAATTATCAACCCAAGTAGCACCATAGATGTATCCCCAAAGTGTTACGCCTGCGACATAGTCGGCCTCCCATAGTGTAGGGAAAATTGCTTGATATTGTTCCAATTGTTTTTGATCGTCCTTTTGATCGATATCTAATTCCGATATGAAAATAGGCAGGCCTGTTTCATTATGAATTTTCTCAAGCACCTCTTTGAATTTATCGCCCTTAATGTCATTTACATCGTGCGACTGGCAACCAGCAGCGTCAACAGGAGCGCCTGCTGCCTTCAAGCCGTTTAACAGTTTAATGTAATTATCGGTATCCCACTGGAATGTGTTGTAATCATTGTAAATGAGGATAGCATTAGGCCAACGGTCGCGCGCCATTACAAACGCCTTGGCCAGCCAGTCGTAACCGGAAAGGCCTTCGCCACCCAACGCCTGCTTTATTTTGGTGCCCGAATAGCCTGAATGGGTGCCTACAGCCTCGTTTGCGACATCGATATATTGCAAATCGGGGTAGCGCCTTGCCACGGTATCAAACCAGTTGGTAATAGCTTCCAATGTCTGCTGTTCATCCAAACTGCTTAGATAATTTGGATATTGGCTGCCCCAAAGCAATGTATGGAACTTGAAAGCCACATTGTGTTCCTTGCAATACTCATAAATCCTATCGCAACTTGACCAGTTATATTTACCTCGCGCATTCTCAATCGACCCCCATTTGGACTCGTTTTCAGGTGTTATCTGATTCCATAGTGAATCGAATATATAATCACCATAATCAATCTGATAATAAGTTGTGATGTTACCCAAGAACTTGTTGGGATTTTTGGATAATTGCGCATTTGCGAATGTTCCTGCGAACACGAGCAATGCCGATAATAACGTTGTTTTAAAGTTCATTGTTTTTTGTTTTTTACGTTGTACAAAAAGTTGTTGCATGATTGTCGATTTGACAATTATGCAATAGCAAAGAAAGCACTTATGCCAATCAATACAAAAAAAACGAAGGCGGAAAACGACCGAATTGGTAGATTTTTCGCCTTCGCTCATCATAAATGGGACTTTTGCCTAAATATCCACTTCTCGTTCTGGCTCGGAGAAAGAACTGAATTTGGCCTTGGCATTTGTCAGGTAATAGACTGCGGTATTGCTGTCGTTGGCATCGTACATCGACTTCAACGACGGATATGCGTCGAGCATCGCCATCTTGGGTTCAACCCGATTATCTTCGACCAATGTGGCCGAGATGCGCAACCATGTCGTCTTGCCGTCGAATGCACATATCTCGACTTTCGGGTTTGCGTCAATCTGTCTTGCCACATTCTTGACATGGCCCGTCTGGATATATAGCTTCCCCTCAAATATGTTTATGGTTCCAAATGGGCGTACACGCGGCTGTTCGCCTTCTGTCGTGGCCAAGTAGTAAGTGCCGCAGGTCTTCAAAAACTGGAATACTTCTTGCATCAATGATTTATTTTAATGATTCCTTGATTTGTTCAACTATATACGCCACATCATCGTCAGTAACACATGGACCGGATGGCAGGCAAAGTCCTTGCCTGAATAAATGTTCGCTTACTCCGTTGATGTAGGCTGGGTTGTTTTGGTAGACAGGCTGGAGGTGCATTGGTTTCCAAAGAGGACGGGATTCAATTCCAATTGAGTTAAGTTTGGAATTGATATCAGCACTACTTATTCCTGTCTTATCGGCATCCACAAGAATTGTTGTCAACCAAAAATTAGAGTCGAAACGTGAATCTGGATTGCCATGAACAGAAACGCCATCAATACCAGACAACAAATCCATATATAAATCATGAACATGACGATGGTGAGCTATATGTTCATCTAAAACAGACATCTGGCCACATCCAATACCTGCGCAAATATTACTTAAACGATAATTGAAGCCAATCTCTTTGTGTTCGTAATACGCATGAGGCTCGCGCGACTGGGTTGCATAAAATATTGTCTTTGCCTTTGACTCCTCACTATTGCAAATCAATGCGCCACCACCTGATGTCGTTATCATCTTGTTTCCATTGAAACTCATGGCGCCAAACTTGCCAAAGGTTCCGCACAATTGTCCTTCATATCTAGAGCCTAAAGCCTCAGCAGCATCTTCCATAATTGGAATGCCGTACTTTTGTGCAATGGCATTGATTTCATCTATTTTGGCAGGCATTCCATACAGATGTACAGGAATTATCACCTTGGGCGCATGGCCTGTTTTTGCAATCCGGTCTTTAATTGCTTCTTCAAGCAATTGAGGAGACATATTCCATGTGTCCGGTTCCGAATCGACAAATATGGGGGTTGCACCGCAATAAACAACAGGATTGGCTGATGCACAAAATGTAAAACTTTGACAAATAACTTCATCTCCTGGCATAACACCCAATTGCAGCAAGCCTAAATGAACCGCCGATGTGCCAGACGATAATGCGGCGACATGAGCATTATTGCCATACCACTTTTCGAGCATAGACTCAAATAGTTCCACATTTGGCCCCAATGGAACAACCCAGTTGGTGTCAAATGCCTCTTGGATAAATTTTTGTTCGTTGCCGCTCATGTGAGCCAAGCATAGATAAATTCTATTTCGCATCATTTGACCATTTATCTTACTATCCTAAAAAACGTCAGAAATATAATCTTGAAGTATTCAGCCACTGTTGGGTTGCCAATATACTTCATATTTAGTTTAATTTTAGCCGGCATAACATCCTCGATATATGTTTTGTCAGGATCTGCAGACTTTTCGAGCAGTACATTTTCGTCCATATATTCTATCGATGCGTAATCAGTTATGCCAGGACGAACCGACAAAACCTTGCGTTGCTCATCAGTGTACATATCGACATACTTGCGCACTTCTGGACGCGGACCTACCAAACTCATATCGCCCAGAAACACGTTAATAAGTTGAGCCAACTCGTCGAGTTTGTATTTG
>CALABN010000112.1 GCA_937885735.1 uncultured Bacteroidota bacterium
GCCCATTTTGTTATTACTATTTTTCAAACGGTGAATTTATAGAACTCACCTTAACCTCACATAACTTCCTGTTTTTTTTGTCTGAAGGCAAATCCCAATTGCCAAAATCGTGCTTTGTCGCCCATATTCCTGTTATACAAAAAGATGGTGAAAGTCACCTTCAAATGTGAAATATATTGGCAATATTAATATGCTCTGGAGTTCGTTTGTCCTTTGAAAAAACATAGAAGATTCTAACTTTGTTGTATCAAGTCGCATTTAACGGAAAAAGCCTGCAGTGTGGCAAAAAGACAAACTTGTCTTGAACAAAATCGTGATATGTTTGTTATATGATTAAACCAAGTTAAAGCGCGGTTGCGCCCAGAAAAAAGATTATGGATTCAGAAAAAACAATAAAAGCGTTGTCGGAGTTGTTGAAGGAATTTTCTAAAGACGAGGTCGTTGACACTATCAATCAGATTAATGACAAGATAGGCTCGATGTATTCCATATCGACTAAAGACTTCAACAAGTTCGGCGTACTGTTGAAAGATTATCATTCCAGCATAAAGCAACTGCTCGATTGGAGCAACAAGGCCCAGGATTATGCCTTTGGTATGGGGCAGACTTCTACCGACCAGTTGCGGTCAATATACTCTGAACGTAAGAACACATTCGCTAATTTGGTCACAATGTCGCACAAGTTAAGCGATGCATTTGTCCTTGTGCAGACTCTTATCGACAGGGCCGTTGTACCATTCAACAATTTGAGACAGAACGTGATAACGGTGCAGTACCTGCTGGCAAACATTCGGTTGGGACTTGTGTGCGACCCGTTGCGCACTGACAAGGAAGTTTTCAAGACAATCGAGAATCTTGAACTGTTCATTGCCGACTACCGTAACCAGATAGACAATGCCAATTCAGAGTTGGATGCAATCACCAACCGCATATCTGAAATGAAACGGCAGGACAACCTTCATTATCTTGTCAGCGTGATGCCTGCCGAGAACTACATTGCTTCTTCAAGCCGTGAACTGAAGGAATTCACAGTGGAGGGTTATTTCAATGCCGAGATGTTCAACCTGCTCAATCGTCACATACAGTCGTGCTTCAACGATTTGAACGAGGTGGTGACAAACTTGCAATATCACGATATCATAAGACAGAAAATTGAGCATATCCGCGAAGCTCAAAAAATTGTTGTAACCCGAATCGACAGCATTGATGAAGCAAAGGACGACAAGGATGTGATAGAGTCGCAGGTGAAGTTCCTGACAAGGTTGCCCGAAGTCATTGACGTCCAGGTGGCGCAACTGATGTACATTAACAACGACTATCAGGATTCCATTGACAAGATAACCTCTATGCTTATCGATGTCGGACATCAGTTAAAACAGATAACCACATTTTTTGAGAAAATATCTGAAGGAACCCGCAAAATCCTTGACGACATTCTTCCCGAACTGCGAAACCGTCAAATGCGGTATATTGAATTGGTGGAGTGCAACGAGCGTCATATTGACGGAGTTATTAAGGAGTTTACAGAACTTGTTCATCAATATGAACGCTCTAAACAAGTGTTTTCCAATGTATTCCAAAGCGAGCGCAACCTGCGTGAACTTATTGACAACCTTGAATCGCAACTCGACAACCGCAGTCACAAACTCAATGCCGAGAATGTCGGCCGTATGCGTGGCGTAAGCACCGACATCAAGTCAAATTCCAATTTGATGAAGACTTGCTTCAACAAGGTTACGGAGCATCTGCAACTGCTTAACGGAATCCAAAAGGAAATGGTGATTAGCAACAAGTCGACGACGTCTGAAGCAAGCACAATGGATGTGCTCAAGCGTGACATTATGCAGTTCGGATTTGAGGCCCGCGCCAATTGCGACAAGTGTTGCATCCTTTCAAATGAAATAGTGGAGGCCACAAAAAATGTGGAGTACTATAATTATTTCAAAAAGACTGTGGACGAGATTGTTGATATGCTGAACAACCTGAATGACAACAGTTGCCTGTCAAAGTTGAAGTCAGACATAAACAAAGAAGGCTCTGAAATCCTTGAGTATATTCAAGGCCTTTACACAATGAAAAGCGAGCGCGACGTGTATGACAATGTGCTTAACGGCGATTTGGATTTGAAACGCGATAAGGAAATAGACGATATTGAATTCTTTTAATGATAACTCATTATGAACGAGGAAAACATAATAATCAAGAAAGAGGACGGACACGCAAGTGTGATGCTCAAAGGAAGCCTTACGTTGCCTAATATAGGAGCAATCAAGGCCGAGTTTGACAAACTGGTTAAAGATGCCAAATCAATCATTGTCGAGACTTCGGAAGTGGAAGAGGTCGATTTGTCGTTTTATCAACTGATAGTCGCGCTAAAGTCGCACTGCAAGACACATTCCATTGACATTATTACAAAGATAGAGTTGCCACAGGATTTGTCGCAACTATTGACCAAGACAGGACTAAAGTTTTAATACACACAAATAAATCACAATTATGGGAAAGCGAATACTGATAGTTGACGATTCTGAAAGCATTCGGGAAGTGGTGTGCTTCACTCTTGAGAATGCAGGACACGAGGTGCTAAAAGGCGTTGATGGACTTGATGCCTTGAAATACCTTGATGGTGGCAAGTTCGACCTTATCATTACCGACTTGCATATGCCAAATATGGATGGAATAGAATTTATCCATAAGGTTAGGGAAATGCCCGAATACCAGTATGTGCCAATCCTGTTCCTGACCACAGAATCTCAAACGGCCAAGAAAATGGAGGCAAAAGAAGCTGGCGCAACAGGCTGGATTATCAAGCCTTTCGTTCCGGAAAAACTATTGGCGGCAATAAATAAAGTAGTTCGATAATGGAAAATTTCAGAGATAAGTTCGTCGATGAGGCAAACGACCTTATCAACGATTTGGAAAAGACATTGTTGGAGTTGGAGGCCAATCCAACCAATATGGACGTTATCCAAAGCGTGTTCCGTGTTATGCACTCGCTGAAAGGCGGCAGTGCTATGTTCGGTTTTCACAAGATGGATAAGTTCACCCATTACCTTGAGAACATCTACGATTTGATTCGTAATGACAAACTCAAGGTTGACAGTGAGATACTTAACGTGACACTCAATTCTGTTGACCATTTGCGCAACTTGCTTCAGGAACAAGATGACAGCGATACCACTAACGAATCGCAAAATCAAATCTTGATGTCGCGCATTGCGGCCATAATTGAGAAGAACGGGGTTCAAGACCCCAACGCACCGACAAAGCCTGTCCAACCAGAGCCTACTGATGCTGAAGTTCCAAAGACTGCCACATATTATATTAGTTTCAAGCCTCATCCTAATATTTTCAATTTTGGCACCAACCCATTATATCTAATCGATGAACTTTGCGATTTGGGCGAAGCAAAAGTGGTGGCCCGCACTGGAAACATACCTTCGTTCGACGAGTTGAAACCCAATTCGTGCTATACATATTGGGATGTGTTCCTGGCAACCAACGCAGGCATCAACCTTATCAGCGAGGTGTTTATCTTTGTTGATGACCAATGCGACCTTACCGTTCGCAAAATCAGTGAGATTAACCTGTTCAAGGAAAAATCATTCAATGGCATCATAGAGGAGACGGTGAACAGTGGCAAGGATATCGACATTGACCAACTGTTACTCTTGACCAGCGAACTTGAAAAGGTATATCAGAAGCAGAAGACAGATTCGGTTGCGGAAAAATCCAATGCGGTCAATATCCACGGTTCGACAATCTCAAGTATTCGTGTCTCGTCTGAAAAACTTGACAACCTTATCAATTGGGTTAGTGAATTGGTCACCATTCAGGCACGGTTGAGCCTGTTCGCACAGGAAAGCAACATTCCTGGCCTGGTACCTATGGCTGAAGAGGTTGAGAAGATATCTCGCAGGTTGCGTGACGATGTGTTCAGCATTCGTCTTATTCCAATTGAAAATATGGTGACACGGTTCCAACGTCTGGTCCGCGAATTGTCGCAGGAGTTGGGCAAAGACGTG
>CALABN010000113.1 GCA_937885735.1 uncultured Bacteroidota bacterium
TGAGACGTGGTGTTGTTGAGACGTGGTGTTGTTGAGACGTGGTGTTGTTGAGACGCAAAATTTTGCGTCTCTACGGGGGGGGGACGGACATTACACGAGATGCGATACATCACGTTTCTACGGAGGATACGGACATTACACGAGACGCGATACATCACGTTTATACATCAATTTATTATTGATAATAATATTACCACAAACGTTTGCAAATGGTTTCATGACAATGCGGATAATATATGTGCAAAATATTATCAACCAATATATTGCCACAGAAATTACACCACAAAACTATTTGACCGACAATTATTTAGGGATTCAAGCAACTATTTAAGTGCCTGAATATCAATATTGTTAATAACTGTTTAATATATAATAGCAGGTTGTTTAATTTGCATTACGACATAGCCGTATCTTTGCTGTACAAACAAGTGATTACTAGGTCTCAGGACCATTTTTCACTTAATGACAAACAAACACATTAAATCATTTTTATTATGAAATTAATGTTAAATAATACTAACCTTTTAAAAGCAGAAAGGAGGTAAATATGAGACAAGATGACAGGCACCCAGCAATGGCAATGCAACTTGCACTACAAGTCAAAAGCCGATACAAGTCGGAAATTGCGAGAGATTTCGGGATGTCGCTCCAGACCTTGCGGAAATGGATGAAGCCATACGCCAAGGAGCTTGAGAAGTACGGAGTGACAAAAACGACTAAGCTTTTGCCACCAGTAGCAGTTAAGCTTGTATATAAGCTGATGGGCTATGACTTGTATGACGACTCGGACAAGATTGAGTAGCAACAAGGCTCCTACACACCGAGAGAATACCGTGAGCAACATTGATACAATAGTATTATAATTCAGAAACAAATATAAAATTGGATTTCGATTTTCTCACGATATATGTCAGCCGTTGACCGTTTAAGGTTAACGGCCTTTTTTTTGCTCCACGAGACCGCCCTACCCTGCCCTAACCCACACAAATGCGCCTAATGTCACGGCAAGGGGCTCACGAGAATACGACATTATGCATAACGCAATGCATAGCAGGAATTTACAAAGGATTTTATGTTTCAAGCGGGACGGATGGGCGAGATTGATGCGATGTGCATTCGGTTGTTTCTAACAGAGGTTTCAGGCGTTCTCGGATAATAGCAAACGCACCCCACGGTGTCCCCGTGGGGCTTTTTATTGCCCTTTCCGCTTTTTGGTAACTCATTCTTATTGTTGTTATCATTTTCACTACATTTGAATTTGAAACATTTTTATGAAAAGAATTTTAATAACACACCTAAATAATTAGCATATAACGCATTATGAGTTACGCTTCTACATTTAAGGCTATAGATGACATTCTACGAAACGAAGCAGGCTGTAGTAACGAATTGGATTATGTTGAACAAACTTCGTGGTTGCTATTCCTTAAATACCTTGATGATTTGGAAAACGAACAAGAAGATAATGCCTTGCTTTCAGGCAAGGAATACAAACGTGTCCTAACAGGATTTTTCCGTTGGTCGTCGTGGGCTTCGCCTAAAACAAAAGACGGAAAAATTGACACCGTCAACGCTATGACAGGCGACCAACTTGTTGAATTTGTAGACCAAAAACTATTCCCAGAACTCAAAAAATTCAGAGACACTGCAATCAACACCAATACAATCGAATACAAGATTGGTGAAATATTTTCCGAAATAAAAAACAAGATTCGTAGCGGTTACAACTTGCGTGAGATTATCAACAAGATGGAAGAACTTCACTTCCAAACCGACGAGCAGAAGCACGAAATGTCGTTTCTCTACGAAGATAAAATCAGACATATGGGAAACAGTGGCCGTAACGGTGGCGAATACTACACACCGCGTCCGCTTATCTGTGCTATGGTGAAAGTTGTAAACCCTCAAATTGGCGAAACCGTTTACGACCCTGCCTGTGGCTCTGCAGGTTTCCTTTGCGAAGCATTCCGCTATATGAGCCAGCAAATCAATGGCGACACTAAAAAATACGACACCTTGCAAACGTCAACACTTTATGGTAAGGAGAAAAAACCTCTGCCATACATTATCGCCATTATGAATATGATTTTCCACGGTGTTTTGGCGCCTAACATTCTGCACACAAACACTCTTTCGGAAAATTTAGCCAACATCGACGAGAGCCAACGCAAAAACATAATCCTTGCAAATCCCCCTTTTGGCGGTAGCGAACGCGCTGAAACAAAAAACAACTTCAAGATTCAATCCAGCGAAACGGCATATATGTTTATGCAACATTTCATCAAGATGCTGAAGGTTGGCGGGCGTGCAGGCATTGTCATTAAAAACACGTTCTTAAGCAATGGCGATGCAAGTAAAATCCGCGAAATGCTTCTTGATGAATGCAACTTGCATACCGTCCTCGACATTCCGCAAGGTGCATTCCAGGCAGGCGTTAAAACTGTCGTTTTGTTCTTCACCAAAGGCGAGCCCACAAAAAAGACGTGGTTCTATCAACTGAACCTCGATAGGACATTAGGCAAGACAAATCCTTTGAACGAAGACGACCTTGCCGATTTCGTTGAAAAGCAAAAGACACAGGCTGAAAGCGAAAATTCGTGGACCGTTGACGTGACCGATCTTGACGACAACCACGATTTGAGCGTGAAGAACCCAAATATTAAGGAAGTTGTTGATGCCCGTACCTCAAAAGACATCGCAAATCAGATGGCAGACCTCAACACCGAAAACACCAATTTGTTGAACGAGATTATTGATATGCTATGAAACAAGGGTGGGAATATAAAACATTAGGTGAGGTTTGTAGTTCAATAAATGGACTTTGGAAAGGTAAAAAAGAACCATTTGTTAACGTGGGTGTAATACGAAATGCAAATTTTACAAAACAATTCACTCTTGATTTTTCGAATATTGAATATTTGGAAGTTGAAGAGCGTCAATATAAAACGAGAAAACTCCTCAAAGGAGATTTGATTATCGAAAAATCAGGAGGTAGTGACAAATGGCCAGTCGGTAGACCTGTGCTATTTGAGAAGGAAGTCGGTGAATTTTCTTTTAGTAATTTCACATCTGTTTTGCGTATCAATAATTTTGAAATCTTATGTCCAAAGTATTTGCATTATTTTTTGGTATTTGGATATTTCCGAGGTGACACGCAAAAACTTCAAAGTAATACAACAGGTTTGCATAATTTGGATTTCAAAACATATTTATCTATCCCCATTCCCGTTCCCCCGCTTCCCGAACAGCAATCAATCGTTGCTCGTCTTGATTCCGCCTTTGCCAAAATCGACGCCCTTAAAGCCAATGCCCAAAAACAACTTGAAAACGCCAAGGCCCTTTTCCAAAACGCTCTTAAAGATGCTATGACACCTAAAGACGGGTGGGAAGAAAAAAAGTTGGGAGAAGTGTGTGGCAAAATAGGTTCAGGAGCAACACCATTAGGCGGTAAAAATGTCTATATAGAGTCAGGCTGTAGTTTAATTCGTAGTATGAATGTGCAATATAATGAATTCAAATATGAAGAATTAGCGCACATTTCTGATAGCGCGTCTGAACAACTAAAAAACGTGGAAATAAAAGAAAATGACGTTCTATTCAATATTACAGGAGCCTCTATTGCAAGATGCTGTATAGTGCCTAAAAATATCTTACCTGCAAGGGTGAATCAGCACGTTTCAATATTAAGAATTGTGAATAGTGTTTTGCCCAAATTTTTGTGTTTCACTCTTAATAGCGAACCCCATCAAAAAGAATTAATTGGAATAGGTGAAGCAGGTTCAACCCGTCAAGCATTGACAAAGGGCGATTTGTCAAAACATTTGATAAAATATCCTTCCATTACCGAACAACAAGCCATTGTTTCACGTCTTGACGCAATATCTTCTCGTTGTCGCCAACTTGAAGAAAACTACACAAAAACCATTGCCTTGTGCGATGATATGAAACAAGCATTACTACGAGAAACATTTGAATAATATAGTTATGGACGAGACTTCTACACGACGCAAGAAAATAGATCCAAAACTTTACGAAGTTGGTTGGGAACAAGTGCCCGAGAGTGAAATACTTACCGAGCAACGCGCTTATGAGATTGCACCAGGTCGTGTGCAAAAACTCAAAAGCCGTCACCCTAAGAAAGTCGATTACCTGCTTGTCTATAAAGGTCAGAAACTCGCTGTCATTGAAGCCAAAAGCGATGAGAAAGACGTGTCGGAAGGCGTTGCACAAGCCAAGGAATACGCACAACGCTTGCAAATCCGCTATACCTACAGCACCAATGGCGACAAAATTTGGGCCATCGATATGGGTGTTGAGGATGCTGATGGCAATTGCATCGGATATCACGAGGGCGAAGTTGACAAATTCCCGTCGCCTCAGGAATTGTGGAATTGGTATTTCCCTATCCAAAACGAATGGCGTGACAAGTTTCGCACACTTCCTTTCAATCGTGATGGAGGGCGCTCTGTCCGTTACTATCAGGAAAATGCAGTTAACAACGTCCTCGATGCCGTAGCCAACCAGCAGAAGCGTATCCTCTTAACAATGGCAACAGGAACAGGAAAGACTTACACGGCTTTTCAGATTTGTTGGAAGTTATTCCAGACTAAATGGAATTTGTCGGGCGATGGCAAAAGGCAACCGCGCATTCTATTCATTGCAGACCGTAACATTCTCGCCGACCAGGCAAAGAACGATTTTTCTATCTTCCCCGAAGATGCTATGGCTCGTATTACGGCCGAAGAAATGCGCATAAAGTATAAAGGAACCGTTCCTCAAAGCCGTAGTCTTTATTTCACCATTTTCCAAACGTTTATGGGCGAGGATGGCGGAGTTGAATATTACAAGCAATTGCCTAAAGAGTTTTTCGACTTCATTATTATAGATGAGTGCCATCGTGGTGGCGCTAACGACGAAAGTGAATGGCGCAGACTTATGGAATACTTTGAGCCTGCCTACCAATTGGGTATGACGGCAACGCCACAACGCCGAGTCAATGCCAATACTTACAAATACTTTGGCGAGCCTGTTTATACCTACTCACTGAAGCAAGGTATTGAGGATGGTTTTTTAACGCCTTTCCGTGTCGAGATTTCCGATAGCAATATCGATGATTATACATTTCAGCAGGGTGATACTGTCGTTTCGGGCGAATTGGACAAGGAAAAGACATATACCGAAACCGATTTTTACAACGGCAAAATTGAAATCCGTGAACGTGACATTCATCGGGTGCAAGAGTTTTTGAGCAAAATTGATCCAGACGAAAAAACCATTGTCTTTTGCGCTACACAAAAACACGCTGAAATCATACGCGACATTATCAACCAGAACAGCAAAAAGCCACATCCTTTCTATTGCGTTCGTGTTACTGCTGACGATGGGGACAAAGGCGAAGAACAATTGCGTGAATTCCAGGACAACGAAAAAAGGCTACCTACAATACTAACCACTTCACGCAAACTATCTACAGGCGTCGATGCGCGTAATGTTCGTAACATTGTCTTGTTGCGTCCTGTCAACAATATGGTGGAGTTTAAACAAATCATCGGTCGTGGCACTCGCTTGTTCTCTGACAAATTCTACTTCACCATTTTCGATTTCGTCGGCGCTTACAAGAATTTCAACGATGCAAGTTGGGATGGAGAGCCTGTTTGTCCTGTGTGTGGCAATTGGCCGTGCACTTGTGGAAAAGAAAAGCCCCAAACAAGTCCACACGAACCGTGTCCTGTTTGTGGTGAATGGCCGTGCGTCTGCCCGCCAAAACCGTGTCCTATATGTGGCAATTTGCCTTGCACTTGCGAAGGTGGCTCAAAGCGAAAGACCGTTGAGGTTATCTTGTCAAAGGAACGCACACTGTCGCTAACAACCAATTGGACCGAGAAATTTCAATTCGATGATAGGCTTATCGACATTAATGAGTTTATCCAAATTTTGTTTGGACGGTTGCCAAAGTTCTTTAACAGCGATGAAGATTTGAGGTCGCAATGGCAAAATCCAGAAACCCGTTTTGCGTTGTTAAAACAACTTGAAGATGAAGGCTTTGCCGAAGAAAAACTACAAATGGTGCGTCGTGTGCTTAATTTGGAAAAATGCGATTTGCTTGATGTCCTTGAATATTTGGCTTACAATACCACGCCAATAGAACGTCAGCAACGTGTCAATTTGGTAAACAAGTATTACCAAAAAGCCAACAAGGCACAGCAGGATTTTGCCGACTATCTATTGCAACAGTACGTAATCAATGGCGCCCTTGAAATGTCAATGGACAACCTGCCAAAATTCATCAAATTGAAATACGGCAGTCCCGCCGACGCCAAACGTGAATTAGGTATGGATATTGCCGAAATCAAAAATCAGTACCTTGAATTGCAAAAACAATTATACACCGTCGCATAACTTGCTCATTTACTAAAGGACTTAACTCAACAAATAGATTTCCATTATGAAACAATACAACCGTATAATGTTAGGCAAGGGTGGTTGTTTCTCTGCCGATTGCCTTAAAGGAAACTATATAGGCTGTGACTTCCTTCCGTCACAAGACCTTACAGACCATTTGAAAGATAACGTCAAGGATTTCAACAAAGAGTTTGTTCCTGTGTTTTTAGACTGTCACCCCGAAAAAACAAAAGTGTCAGCAGGTCTATCTTGTGGTTTTCTATGGACTATTTGTAAAGGTTTGAAGATTGGAGATACTGTTCTTTGCCCTAATGGGAACGGCGCTTATATGGTTGGCTCTATAACAAGCGAATACTACTATAAGAATGGTGAAACGCTTCCACATCGTAGAGATGTTAAGTGGTTAGACATTGTTATTGCAAGGGGCGCTATGAGCCAGAAACTAAAGAATTCATCCAATTCTATTGGCACCTGTTGCGACATTACATCCTACGCCGAAGAAATTGAGGCTTTAATATCAAATGCAAAAAAATTCGATAGCCCTCAACCTGCTACAGTTTCAACAGTCAAGAAACAATATTTAGAGAGAGATTTGCATAAAATTCTATGTGACTATTTAGCCAATTATCCACGTCCTGTTTATGCCAAAACAATATATCACGAAAAGTCAAGCAATAATAAGGACAGTAATCAAAAATGGGTTCATCCCGATATTGTTGGCGTTCGTTTTGCCGATTTCAAAAAAGAAGGCACTTCATCACTCCAGCGTGAAATGGATCCCGACAAGAGAGCACAAATTTTCTCTTTTGAAATGAAGCGAACCATTGATAACGATTACGATTTGAAACAATACTATTTCCAGGCTGTTTCTAATTCAAGTTGGGCTAACTATGGCTATTTGGTCGCTTATGAAATTGACGAAAGTCTTGACGAAGAAATTGAACGTCTTAACTCCGCCTTTGGTATTGGTGTAATACTATTAAACGCGAAAGCAGAGGACACAAAAGTATTGTTCCAAGCAAAAGAAAGGCAACTCGATTACAGCACCATTGATAAACTTTGCAATCTGAATCCAGATTTCAATTCTTTCATCAGCGCATTAAATACAGTGCTTAAAGCCACAAATGATTTTTTTGAAGTATCAATGGCCAGCCTAAAGTCCAAATGTGACGAAATCTTTAAAGACGAAGAAGAACTTGAAGCCTACTGCAAAGAGAAAGGCATTCCGTTTTAATGTGGTTTGCTAATGAACGGCCAAGTAGTTACTGAATAAATAAAAAAACTCGTTATGGGAAGAACCGACATTGTATCGGAAGTAGTCAAGACACAGCGAATGGCAGAACTTGTTCGTACAAAACAAACATATTGCCCAAGAGCTAAAAGTATAATACATTGAAAATTTTAAAATCAGCAATTTATTATGAAAAATAAACCATTTGAAGATATAGTTACTAATTGGGAAGTGCTGGAAGAATCCAACCTTCATTACCGTTATTTTTTTGACTATTATCCTTTAAGTCAGTGGAATTCTTTTCCTCTTTCTAATGATGATTGGGAAACAAGATTTATGATATGGGCCTTTAAAGGAGGTTCTTACACAAATTCAAAAGGTATTACATTTACCTATAAATGGGCTCTTGATAGAATGTTGTATGTTATAAATTATCGTATAAACAAAATGTTCAGATATAAGACTTCCAACTTATATTTATTCTTCGTCCCTTGTTCTAAAAAAGAAGAATACGAAAATCGTTACAAAATATTAAGTGAACTTTTGTGTGGGGCGACAAAAATAAATAACACTTATGGTCATATTAAATATTTACGAAACACTTGTGCAAAAAATAAAAGTAGTAAAGTAGTAGATATTTCGCATATTGATTTCGGCAATGATGATTATTATAAAGGGAAAAACATATTGTTATTTGACGATGTCATTACAAGTGGTAATACAATGAAAACTTATGCTTCAAAATTGGAGTCTTTAGGTGCAAATGTAATTGGTTGTATGGCAATATGTAAAAGTGTTTAATGAAACCATTGTTACTTTTCATATCATTCTTACTGTTGTTTTCGGCCAAGCCAACAAAGCCAACCGAGCCAGACACAACCAACCGCATCGCAAGCGATTCGGTTTACATCTGCACAGGTCAGTATTCAAAGAAATACCATAAGAAAGAAGATTGCAAAGGCCTTGAAAACTGCAGTCAAAAAGTAGTGCGTATTACAGAAGATTCCGCCAAAGCAATCGGCCGTACATCCTGCAATTGGTGCAACCCCAAAAAGCCATACACAAAACGAGATTCAGTTCAGACGCACTAATGTTTAACCAAGTGAAGGCCAATGCGGAGTATGGCAAGTTTTCAAATTGCAGATTGAAAGGTAATCCTGTAGAGACGCGATGTTGATTGTAGAGACGCGGTGTTGTTGAGACGCGATGTTGTTGAGACGTGGTGTTGTTGAGACGTGGTGTTGTTGAGACGTGGTGTTGTTGAGACG
>CALABN010000114.1 GCA_937885735.1 uncultured Bacteroidota bacterium
CTTATCCATTCTATGACTACGACTTCAGTCTACGACTCTCCCAACTGGATTGCTGGGAATACGATGGAGATTGATGCGAAGGGGCGGGTGCTGCGGTGCCTGTGGGATCGGGGACGGAAGGCGGCGTATAAGGGGCTGCCGGTGAGAGTGTATGGTCCGAGCTCGTTTATCCGCCGCGACTTGTGGGAGAAGATGGGCGGACTCGACGAGCAGCTGCGGGTTTGCATGGATACGGACCTTTGGTGCAAGCTGAGGGCGAACGGGCATTGGTTCAAGAAAGTGCCTGGCAAAATACCCGATTTGGCACCTCTTATCCGTAAGTCTATTCGCAAAAACTGCTGGTTCATGACAAGCCAGCCAAAATGGATAAACTTTGTGGGTGTGAATGGCATTGAGCACTTGAGCCGTCAAGTCTTGCTATGGGAGAAGAAGATGACACCCCGCAAGGCTGCGCTGAACCTGTCGCAGGTGGTGCGCATGCTCGAGGAGATAGGAACAGGCGGTGCTGGTTTCCGCTACATGTACGGGGCATTCCTTCAGGAGTCGGCCAAAATAACAGGCATTGCCGAACTCAACACCCTTGCCGACGACATTACAGCCATCGGCGACATGTGGCGTGACTTTGCATACAAGGCTTCGCGCGTGTTCAAGCGCCGTCAAGGTGAGCAGTATTCATATAAGGATTTGTCTGACATACTGATGAACATAGCGGTAAGTGAACGCAGTTTCTTTACAAGACTGAATAAAGCCGTACAGGATTAGCAATATGGGACCAATCATTGAAATAAGCAGCCTGCACAAGACTTACAAGGGTAACTCGACACCCGCTCTCGACAACCTCAATCTTGAAATAGTGGAGGGCGCCTCGTTCGGATTGCTTGGGCCAAAGGGCGCAGGAAAGACCACTCTTATGAACATTATGTGCGGACTCTCAAGCCTCGATTCGGGCGATGTGCGGATTTGCGGATTTTCTGTCAAGACCGACATTGAGCGCATCAAGACTCTGATTGGCGTGGTCCCGCAAAGCCTGGCCTTGTATCCTTCGCTTACCGCCGTCGAAAACTTGAAGGTTTTTGGCGGAATATACGGCATTCCACGCCGTCGTCTGGCTGACATGACAGAGGAGTTTCTCAACGAATTCGGGCTTTGGCAGTTCAGAAACCGTCAGGTTGGAAAATATTCTGGAGGCATGATGCGCAGCATGAACCTGATAGTAGGCCTGCTCAACTCGCCAAAGGTGTTGTTCCTCGACGAGCCAACCGTGGGCATCGACGTGCAGACACGTCACAATATCATTGAATATCTGAAGGCATTGAACGGCAAGGGGACAACATTGATATACACTTCGCACTACCTGAACGAAGCCGAAACGCTATGCAACTCGGTGGCGCTCATCGACAAGGGCAGGATAGTGTGCTCTGGCAATCCTGCCAAACTTATAGCCGACAACAACTGTGGCAATCTTGAGGATTTGTTTCTGAAAACAACTGGCACCAAAATCAGCAATGCGTAAGTTCATATCTATATTATACAAGGATTACTTGTTCCTGACCCGCGACTTTGCAGGGTTGATGTTCATGTTCTTTATGCCGATAGTGCTGGTTATGCTTATGACTTACCTTCAGGACAGCACTTACAATACCGTCAATGAAACGCGCATACCGCTTTTGCTTCTAAACAACGACAACGATTCGCTTGGCAGCGCCATTGAGAAGAGCATTGCCGAAGTGGGCATTTTTGATGTATCGACAAGCGCCGACGGAATAGACACCCTTACTGCGGAATCGCTTGAGCGCCTGGTGGCAAAGGGCGAATTCCAGATTGGCATTGTGGTGCCATCTGGCACTACCAGGAAAATCCGCAAGAATATCCATTCTAACGTGATGCACTCTTTCGATCCTGAATATGTGCTGAAGGAGGTTGAGCCCAACAATGTATCCATATTTGTCGATCCTACTGTCAAGGATTCGTTCAAGGCTACCATAGCAAGTTCGATAAGCGAGTATGCGGCCAAATTGCAGACGCAGATAGTGCTTAACGAGGTGGCGGCATCGGTTAGTCAGCTTTTCCCTGTCAACATTGGTCACATTGAACTTCCGCAGGACATGATAAACATACATGAACGCTATGCCCAAATGGGAGATTCGGTGGTGTTGCCAAATTCAGTGCAGCACAACGTGCCCGCATGGAGCCTTTTTGCGGTGTTCTTCATAGTCATTTCGTTGGCCAACAATATTATAAAGGAACGCGAAGACGGTAGTTACATGCGCATAAGGACAATGCCGTGCCCGACATGGATTTACATTGCTGGCAAAATGGCGGTTTACATGTGCGTCTGCTTGTTGCAGATAACAGTGATGATACTTATGGGCATATATGTGCTGCCAATGTTGGGCTTGCCGAAATTGGAACTTGGACACAGTTGGAGTGCATTGGCAATGGTGTCGGTGTCGTCGTCGGTTGCGGCCATTGGCTACGGCATGGCAATAGGCCGAATGGCGTCAAACAGTCAGCAGGCATCAATCTTCGGTGCCGTGTCGGTTGTCATCCTGGCTGCCATTGGCGGTGTGTGGATACCAATCTTCATAATGCCTCACGCAATGCAAATTGTGAGCCTTATTTCACCTCTAAATTGGGGACTTTCGGGTTTTTATGATATTTTTGTGCGCGATAGCGGATTTATGTCAGTGATGCCCGAATGTGGTTTGCTGTGGGCTTTCGCTCTTGCATGCATGTCGTTGTCGGTTTATTTTGATAGAAAAACAAACATTTAAAGATATATGGAACGCGAATTGGAATTGATTGAAACCTTGAAATCTCAAATACTTGAGGCATTGTCCATTGAAGACGTAACCCCTGCTGACATCGACCCTGATGCACCATTGTTTGGCGAAGGCGAAGGCTTGGGTTTGGATTCAATTGATGCCATTGAGTTGATTCTGCTTCTTGAAAAGACTTACCATATTCACGTTGACGACCCTCGCAAGCGCCGTGATATTCTGGCATCTGTCAGGACAATGGCGCAATTCATATTGTCACAGGAAGGTAAATAGATGCCTGCACGCGTTTTTGTCACAGGATTCGGCATAATCTCGTCAATAGGCATTGGCCCGGAGGAGACTATGCTCTCTCTGTCTGGCAAGAAAAGCGGCATTGGCCGTCTGCAATTGTTCCAGTCGGCGCTTGACGGCATTCCCGTTGGTGAAATTAAGAAAACCACACCTGAACTGGCCGAACTGGCCAACATCAAACTTGACAATCACCATAGCCGCTCGTTTCTGTTGGGGCTGATTGCCGCCAAAGACGCCATTCAAATGGCTGGCTGCAACGTGCGGAATTGCAACATTGGAATGATTGGCTCTACAACCGTTGCAGGTCAGGATTTGCTCGATGCTCATTACGAGGAGATGCTCGACCACCCTTGCCACGATTTGGCAATGTACCAGGCTTTTGGGTGCTCGGGAACAACTGAACTAATAGCCCTTGAACTTGGTATAAGCCACAATGTGGCAACCATAAGCACGGCCTGCTCGTCGTCGGCAAATGCCATAATGAACGGCGCACGAATGATTCGCAACGGACTGGCCGACACTATGCTTGTTGGAGGCATGGATGCACTTTCAAAATTTTCCATTAACGGATTCAACGCACTTGAGATACTGTCGCCCACTGGTTGCCGACCGTTCGACCGTGACCGAAACGGCATAACGCCTGGTGAAGGTGCCGCCTTTGTTGTGCTTGAGTCGGAGGAAAAGGCAAAAGGCAAGAAGGTGTATGCCGAAATAAAGGGTTATGCCAATCTGAACGAGGCATTCCACCAGACACTTGTCAATCCAGAAGGACTGTATGCGCGAAACACAATGCTCAAGGCCGTGGAGTCGGCTGGTTTGTCAGTTGCCGACATCGACTATGTAAATGCTCACGGTACTGGCACTGAAGCCAACGACCTTGCCGAATGCAAGGCTATAAAGGACGCCTTTGGCGAAAAGATTCCTTTGGTGAGTTCGACAAAGGGTTTCACTGGACACACATTCGCCGCCGCTGGTGCCATTGAGTGCGTGCTGTCAATATTGTCAATCAACAACAATATGGCTTTGCCAAATGTCGGGCTGTCAAACCTGATGCCTGAAAGCGCATTCTCGCCTGTCACGGAGCCTTTGCTGATGCCCGTCAACAACATAGTGTCAAACTCATTCGGCTTTGGTGGCAACGACACAAGCCTTGTAATATCGAAAGTTCAATGAAGGCATACATCAATTCAGTCGGCGTAATTTCACCACAACCCACTTTCGGAGGCTCGTTTCTTGCTGAAGGAATGACCGAATATGACCAGCAGGTGCTTCATTGCATTGAACCTGACTACAAGACTGTCATCGACCCTGTTAAACTTCGACGTATGTCGCGGATTCTGAAAATGGGGCTGGGGGCTTCAGGTGTCTGTATGCAACGTAGTGGGGTCAAGCCTGATGCCGTAGTTGTTGGAACAGGTCTGGCTTGCTTGAACGACTTGGAAAAATTCTTCTTTTCCGTCAAGAACGAGAATGAGCAGTTTCTTTCGCCAATACCTTTCATCAACTCGTCACATAATATGATTAGCAGTCAGATAGCCATAGCAAACAAACTCAATGGCTACAATATGACATACATTCACAATGCGTTGTCGTTTGAAAATGCCTTGCTTGATGCGTTGATGCAGATAAACGAGGGTTCGGCGCAAAATGTGCTTCTTGGTGGCATTGACGAGTGTACGGAGCAACTTCACACAATGACGGAAAACCAGAATTGCTGGCGCAAGGATAGGTTTTTGAATACATCTCTGTTTGACGATGACTTGCCAGGAACTTTGTTTGGCGAGGGATCGGCCTTCTTTATGCTTGGCGACAAACTGACTGACGGCTCTTTGGCAAATGTCGTGAGTGCGCTTGCTGTGGTAAAAAGGGACATTGACATAAAAGTTGAAGTGGAGGCATTGCTTGAACGCAGCAACCTGTCGCTTGGCGACATCGACACTATAGTGGTAGGTCGCAACGGCGACAATCGCACCGATAGTTTGTATGAACCACTTGAAAACCTTTTGCCATTGGCCAACGTGGTATGTTACAAACATTTGTGTGGCGAGTACCTGACATCGTCGGCGTTCGCTATGTGGTTGTCGGCCAATATGTTGCACAATGGACAAATTCCGCAATTTGCCATTCGTCGGCGTGGCTTGTCCAGCAATGTCAGCCGTGTGCTGATTTATAATCAGTATGCTGGTGTGGAACATTCATTCATCTTGATTGAAAGTGTTTAGACAAAGCCATTTTCAACCTAAATTGTTACATTTGCCGTCTATCAAAAAATGATAAAGCAGTAGCATCTGGACTTTATGGATAATTGGATTGAAACTCTTGACCGACTCAATGTTGTTGTTGTCATTCCCACATACAACAATCACAAGACCATTGGACAGGTGATTGCCGACGTACGTCAATATGCCAACAATGTCATTGTTGTGAACGACGGGTCAACTGACGGCACTGCTGAAATACTCGACGGCATCAGCGGAATTGAGGTAATTACCCACCCGCACAACTGTGGCAAGGGCACTGCTCTCAAAAACGGGCTTTGCCGTGCTAAAACGGCTGGGTTCCGCTATGCAATAACGATTGATAGCGACGGACAACACTTTGCGAAGGATATACCGTCGTTCGTACAGGAAATCGAGCAAAATCCCGATACTCTGCTTGTTGGTTCGCGCAACATTCAGGCCGACAATATGCCTGGGAAAAACACTTTTGCCAACAAGTTCTCAAATTTCTGGTTCAAGTTGGAAACAGGCGTCAACCTGCCCGACACACAATCAGGCTACCGCTTGTACCCAATCCAAAAGATGAATGTACAAAAATGGTACTATACGGCAAAATACGAGTTTGAACTTGAGGCTCTTGTGTTTGCCTCTTGGGCGGGAATTACTGTCAAGAACATACCTGTCAATGTATATTATCCGCCTGAAGGAGAGCGCGTTTCACATTTCCGTCCAGGTCGCGACTTTACCCGCATCAGCATTCTCAATACCATTTTGGTGCTTGTGGCCTTGCTTTGGATTTATCCGCGCAATTTCTTCAGAAAACTCAATAGGGAGAATGTCAAATTGTTTATTGACAAAAACATAACACATTCGCCCGATTCAAACGCACGCATCACGTCTGCCGTTATGCTGGGCATATTTATGGGCATTGTTCCTGTCTGGGGTTACCAAATGCTTATTGCATTTGCCTTGGCGCATCTGTTCAGACTCAACAAGGTGATAACGCTTGTGGCATCTAACATCAGCATACCGCCAATGATACCGTTCCTGCTTTACGGCAGTTACTTTACTGGTTGCAAGGTTATGGGCCTGCCTGCCACGCTCAAAATCGCCAATATGACGCTTGAAAATGTGAAAAATGTTCTGATACAATATGTTGTCGGCAGTGTTATATTTGCAGTCATCTGTAGTTGCGTGGTAGGAGTTGTCACGTTTTTGGTGCTGTCGTTATTCAGAAAGAAATAAGCAATGAACAAGATATTTTTAGGGATATACAGATTTTTTTGTCAGCATAAAATATTGTTTTACAGTTTCTTGATCTTGTCTGTAGTGGCTATGGGCATTTCGGCAAGCAAGATAAGGCTACGTCAGACTGTGGCCGATTTCTTCCCGTCGAAGACCGATTTGGACGCCACTTCCGACGTGTTCCAGAATCTGGAGATTACTGACAAGATAATGGTTATGCTGACACCTGTTGACGGCACTGCTTCCGCCGACAGCCTGATGCAAGTCGCCGATGAACTTGCCACCGCCATTCAGGAGTCGTGTGCCGATTACCTGAAAGGCATCTTGCTAAAGATTGACGATGAAACCATATCTGACGTAAGTGATTTTATTTACAGCAAGTTGCCATTCTTCCTGACTGATTCTGACTATGTGCGCATCGACACTATGCTGAACAGCGGGAGCATTGCCCGCCGTATGCGTCAGAACTATCAAAACCTGATTTCGCCGATAGGTATGGGCTCAAAGCGGTTCATTATGCGCGATCCGCTCGGCTTGGGTTTCCAGACGCTTGAAAACCTTCAGGATTTTCAGATTGAATCGGGATACATAAGGCATAACAACTACCTGTTTACCAAAGACACCTGCACATTGCTAATGGTGCTGATGCCTAAATTCGATATGGGGCAGATTGGTGACAACCAGAACTTTGTGACAGCACTTGAAAATGAGATTCAACAGAACAACAACCGTCATAAATCTATCAAGACTGAATATTTTGGCGGTGTGTCGGTGAGCGTCTACAATGCCCGTCAGGTGATGAACGACACTCTGGTGACTTCCATTTTGGCTTTGATTATCATTGTCGTGTTCATATCGCTGGTTTTCAAGCGCAAGTCGTCTATCCCGTTGATTTTGGCGCCTGTCGTCTACGGCGCGCTGTTTGCATTGGCTTTGATATCGGTCATAAAGGGTGAGATTACCATTGTGGCCATTGGCGCAGGCGCCGCAGTCATTGGCATAGCGTTGAGTTATTCCATTCATATGCTTGCGCACCAGAACCACGTAACCAATGTGGAGCAACTTATCAGCGAATTGGCATACCCGCTTACCATTGGCAGTTTCACTACCATTGGCGCATTCTTTGCGCTGGTGTTCACCAACTCTGGAATGTTGCGCGATTTCGGCCTTTTTGCGTCGCTTACGCTTATTGGCACAACGCTTTTCTGCCTCATCTTCCTGCCTCATTTCCTGAAAGGCCAGGCCAATGTAAAGCAGGGTAGAATGTTGAGGCTCATTGAGAAGATAAACACCTACAGTTACGAAAAGAACAAATGGCTTGTGGGTGCCATTCTGGTGGCCATTGTTGTTGGATTCTTCACCGCTGGCAAGGTTAGGTTCAACAGCGATATGATGACTATGTACTACGAGCCCGAACATTTGAAGGAGGCGCGTGAGAGGCTCGAGTCGTTTGCCGATTCGGGCGACAAGAACGTGATGTTTGTGAGCGTGGGCGACAATATCGGCAAGGCATCTTCCAACTACGCTGAAACCAACCTTATGCTCGACAGCCTCAAAAACCGTGGCTTGATAAAAGGATACGCATCGGCACAGCGATTTGTCATTCCTGCCGACGAACAGCAACGCAGGCTCGATTTGTGGAACGGTTTTTGGACCGATGAAAGACGCCAGTTGGTGGAGTCGCAGATTACCGCTGAAACTGAAAAATACCATTTCAAGGCATCGGCGTTCAATGGCTTCTTTGACTGGTTCAATTCCAGTTTTGAGCCTATCGACTATTCCGCCGACAACAGTTTCAGCCAACTGCTTTCCAATTGGACATCGACATCCGACAAGTACAATATGCTTATAACTCAAGTGCTTGTCAATAATGCGACAAAGGAACAGGTTTACAGTGAGTTGCAAGACCGTCCAAACCTTGTGATATACGACCGCTCGTACTACACAAACCAGTGGGTTTCTACTATGAACGACGATTTCAACTGGATTCTGTATGTGTCGTCGTTCCTTGTTTTCGGCGCACTCTTGGTGTCGTTCGGGCGCATCGAACTTACGCTCATAAGTTTCTTGCCAATGTTTGTGAGTTGGTTTGTGATACTCGGCTTTATGGCCATTTTCGGCATCGAGTTCAACATCATCAACATCATCCTTTCAACATTCATCTTCGGCATCGGCGACGATTTCAGCATCTTCATAATGGACGGCTTGCAGAACAGGTATCGTACGGGTCAGAAGATTCTCGACTCGCACAAGACGGCCATTTTCTGCTCGGCATTTACCATAATTGTGGGAATGGGCGCTTTGGCGTTTGCACAGCATCCCTCGCTTCAGTCCATTTCGCTCATATCGATAGTTGGCATTTTGGTGGTTGTGCTGGTGGCCTTTGCCATAGAGCCTATCATCTTCAACTTCTTCATAGCCAATCCGGCCAGCAAGGGCAATCTGCCTTACACGGCCTGGGGCCTGTTGCGCACGGCATTCTCGTTTGGTGTCTTCTTGGCAGGATGCATTGCCTTGCGACTGTTGAGCCTGGTATTGTGCCTTGTGCCCGTCAAAAAGCGCATCAAGCGCGATATTCTCTGCTTCCTGATGAGCAAGACCTGCCGAATGGTGATAATGTCGGCACCGCAAATCAGGTATGAGGTTAGGAACCGCGAAGTGGCCGATTTTGGCAAGCCGTCGGTGATTATTGCCAACCACCAGTCGTTTATGGACATTTTGGTGATGCTGTCGCTGTCGCGCAAGGTGCTTATGGTCACCAACAAGTGGGTATGGTACTCGCCGTTCTTTGGCGGATTGATTCGCTACGTGGGATTTTTCTACAATGGCAATCCATACGAGTCGAACCTCAAGTTGATGAGCGAACGCGTTAAGGAGGGATATTCAATAATGGTTTTCCCTGAAGGGACACGTTCGGTTGACGGCACTATCGGAAGGTTCCACAAGGGTGCCTTCTGCCTGTCGGAGGAACTCAAGATTGACATCACGCCAGTTG
>CALABN010000115.1 GCA_937885735.1 uncultured Bacteroidota bacterium
TCCTTCCAGGCCTGAGGGCATGAATTCCAGATCCACGAAATGACCGGGGAAGTCGTGCGCGTATTTGTATCCGTCGGAATATCCCAAATCCTTCATTAGGGAGGTCGGAGCATTCCTCAGATACAGCGGCACAGAGGCAGTACTGTCCTTCGATGCCGCTTCGAGAGCCGCGGCGATGCCCAGGTAAGCGGCGTTGCTCTTGGGGGAGGAAGCGAGGTATACGGTACATTCCGCGAGCGGAATACGCGCTTCGGGCATTCCGAGAATATATTGCAGTTCGGCTTTGACCTTGAACCACACAGTGTTAGTTGCTGGTGCGTGTTTACTGAAATAATCGATTATCTGGTCAACGGCAATCAAGGCTTCGTCGTATTTCTTGCCTAGAATCAAGTCGAAGATTTCTATTTGCGCGATATCATATGGCAGGTCGGTGCCGTTGTTTGTCAATTGCTTCATCTGCAGATATGTGGAGTGCAGGTTTTCGGCATCGCCGAAATTGTAGTATGCAACTGATTTCATAAACAGGCATAGTACACGTCGCAGTCGTGCATTGAATTGCGGATACCCTTCCTTTTCAGCGGTGTTTATCGCCTGCATCCAATCGGCAGTGCGCACCAACACTTCGTCATATTGCTTGCCCTGTTGCAGGGCATCGCATAGTTGAAAATAGACTTCGCAAATCAAGTTGTAGTCGCCACCCTGCTGGCATAGTTCAATGGCCTTCGACAAGCACGCCACCGACATGCTGTCGTTGGCTGAACATTGATATATTCTTCCCAAATTGTAGTAAAGCATGGCGAGCATTGGGCTGTCGTCCTGAGGCGTGTTTTCGAGAAGTTCCTTCACCTTGACAAATGCGGTTTGGATTAATCCGTTGCCCATCAGAGTATAATTTTTTTGTGAAACGAAATAAACATATATATCGTGCGATTCATCCTTGTCGCATTTCTCGATGAACACGTCGAGCATCTCCATTGCCTTGTCGACCTTCTCTGAATTCATTGTCAATACGTATTGCATACGGCGAGCCAAGTCGGCATCGTGGGTACGGTGGTTGAGTTCGGCATCTTTCTCGTACTGAAGCAGCACGGTCATTGTGGAGTCGTAGTCGGAAAAGCGGTTGCGGTCGGCAAAACTGTAGTATGTCGCCATACGCTCGTCAACATCCTGCGTCATAAGCAGCGACAGTGTGGAGTCGATGTCATTCCTGAGTGTCTGGGCCGAGACCGCATAGCCGATTATCGCCCAAACGGCGCAAAGCAGAAGGTGTTTCATATTGATTCCTGTTTTACAAAAATATTTTTTCAGCGAAAATAAAAATAATTAGGTATCACGATACATATATATATAGATCCACTATATGTAAAAAATGTAAAATGCGATTGGACGCCGATGGCAAAGACGCGAAATTTTGCATCGCCGCACACAAAAACAAACAAAAAAAATGCCACAACAACGCACTCGAAAAAAATGCAACCCGATGAACGCAAATTTTTCGGTTTTCAGCCGTCTTTTTTAAGGTTATTTTAAATTAATACTGATAATCAGTTAATTGCCGATTTGTAAAGTGTAAAAAATTGTCAATTTGCAAAGTGAAATTGTCAATTTGCAAAGTGAAATTGTCAATTTGCAAAGTGGTTTAGGTGGCACGGCGATACATTTGCACCGCAATCCGAAAGTGCGGATTAAGAATTTTAACTTAAACATTAATGACAAAAAAATGGTCAGAAAAATCAACAAATTTTTACAGATGATTGTTGCGGCAGGCATACTTATGTCGGCCACGCAGCTGAAGGCCGCCGAAAACAATGGCATTTCGGTAACAAAAAACGGCCTTAGTTTTACTATTAAATGCGACGATGCTTCGGCAGGAACCGAAATCCATTACCGCACGCTCGACGGCTCAGCCATTGGCGGAGTGCATTACGAGCAGGTGGATGGCGTCGTCAAACTCGCCCAAGGCGAAAGCAAGACAATAGATGTTACGCCAAAACAGCCTACTGGCCTTGACGCTTACGGCAACGCCAACCGCGAATTCGTCTTTGTGGCTTGGAACGAATCTTCTTCGGCTGAGGCTAAGGGAAGCATTAAAAACACTTACGAGAATGTCGTTTCATTTGAGGAAGTAAGCCAAACTCTTTTTAGTGGTGAAACTTCTTGGATTAAAGCGGGCAAGAAGGATTATAAATTCTCCACCAAAAATTTGAAAGCAACAGATGATGCAAACAATGAGTTCAAGAAATTCAAGGAAGAATACGCATATTTTAATGCAATTGGACAAGATTTCCAATACAAATTCAAATACTATGTTAAGGGTTACAAAGATAAATATGGTGGATATCAAGTTTGGTCAATATATCAAGATGGTGGCAAACCCGACATATTTCGTGTTGATTTAAATTTGCTAAACAAGTATTATGAAAAGTACTTTGAAATTACATTACCCACCGCTTCACTTCCTCTTTCAGGGAAAGCCGACAATCCGTACTACAATACAGACTTTTGTTCCAAAAATGGAGTGGAAGAAACAAAAGAAGGATATTTCACATTTAGTAGCAACACCGAATATATTAAAACATATTTTGGGGCAGACGATCGAGGTGGTACCACTAGCGATGGTGATTATGATATAAGAACACTTATAGCCTACGTAAAACTCCACGATTACATAGCCCCGAAAGCGAAGTCGCTTGCTATAACCGAAAAGACTTACAACGTTGGCGAAACGATGACAATAGCCGTGGTATTTGACGAGTTGGTAAATGCCGAAGGTGTGACAAAGGCAGTAACTGACCGTGGCGATTTTGCATACGCAGGCGGTTCGGGCACCAACGTGCTCTACTTTACTGGCAAGGCCGACCATAACGGAGAGGATAAAGGCATCAAGGTGATGAGTATCGACGGAACCGTTGCCGACCTGTATGGCAACAATTGGACTTTTGCCGAGATTTCGAACAGCGCCGTGACTATCAACCCAAGCGCAGCGGTTTACAACACCAACACTTACATATTTGAAATATCGAACCTGGCTCAACTTGTTTGGTTCCGCGACCAAATCAACAAAGCAACAGACGACGACAATAAGGCTAAAAATGCAGTATTGATGGCCGACATCGACGCTACAATAGCGTGCTACAATGGCGGATGGGAGCCTTTCAAAGAGTATCTTGGCACATTCGACGGCAACGGCCACACCATAAGCGGACTGAACATTACCAACGACGACAATGTAGGCCTGTTCGCCACCGTAGGCTCGGAGAGCAGAAAGGCCGTCATCCGCGACCTTACGGTAGAGGGTAATGTTACAGGAAACAATAATGTCGGCGGTCTGGCAGGCACAATTGCAAATGCCGAAATCAGCAACTGCAAGGTGAACGCAATCGTCAACGGACAGACTAACGTAGGCGGCCTGGCTGGCCATGTGGTTTCGGCCACCATTTCAAATGTCGAAAACAAAGGTATGGTCATAGGCTACGGCTCAAAGCCACAATATATAGGCGGCATTTGCGGCCTAGCCGACAATGCGACTATCACAAACGCAGTGAACAACGGCGGCATAATAGTTGATGCCAACTATAACGCCAACAACCTTGATGTATATTGCGGCGGCATCTGCGGCAAAATTGCGAGCGGCACCATTAGCGGTTGCAGCAACAATGACAATGTAGGCTATGTGCAACTGGTTCCTATAGAAGATGGAATGTGGGAATTGGGATATCATATTGCAAAAAGATGCACAGGAAATGGGTATGCAACTGAAGCGGTAAGGGCATTTCTTCCAGTCATTGCAAAGGCAGCTAATGTGACAGAAATTTATGGTATTTGTCTGGCAGAAAATAAGGCTTCAGATGCTGTTATGAAAAAATGTGGATTTATAAATGTTTATAGTGGGATGGGATTATACCAGGGTATTGAAAGAGAAATTATAAAAAATGTATGGAAAATCTAAATTCCGATTTTTGTGGGAAAGGATGACGCAAATGATTTATGAAATTCAAGATACGAATAAAGTGAAACATCTTTTTGAAGGGTGGAAAGAGACGCTTATCTATTCCTGCTTGCAAAAGGTTATGGGCAAAATATATGTTACGGACCTTGATAATCCAGATTCTGCGCTAGCGTTTGTAGGATGCTTTGGCTTTTACGCAGGAAAGCCGAATAAGGAGCTTGTAATTAATAAGCCACAAGGGTTTGTAATTATGACTCCACAGAATATTGAGTGGGGAAAACTAATCGAAGAATGCTTTACTTCTGCTAAGCAAGTAACTCGATATGCAATAAAAAAGGATACAATATTTGATCAGGATAAATTACGCAAAAATATCAAAATCCTTCCTGAAGAATATAAACTTAAAAAGATAGATTCAGAAATATATGATCAATGCTTGCAAAATCCAATTACGGCGGATTTTGTTTCATCGTTTGATAATAAAGAACAGTATTTGGCAATCGGTAGGGGAATGGTTATTACGAAAGATGGAAATATTGTAGCAGGAGCATCCTCTTACACACGATATCAGGAAGGAATTGAGATTGAAGTTGATACTGTTCCTGATGAAAGAAGAAAGCATTTGGCAACAATAGCATGTTCTGCTCTTATTTTGAATTGTTTAGAGGAAGGACTATATCCAAGCTGGGATGCACAGAATATGAATTCCGTGCATTTGGCAGAAAAGCTAGGCTATGAATTTGACCATGAATATGTTGCATATGAAGTCGCGGACGATTTGAGAACTCATTGATTGAAAATTCCTATTTTTAGAACGACAACTAATTTTTAATTTAAAGGAGACCTATGGCATGCAGGCAGAAGAATTATGGGCAGAATTTTGCCAGAAGAAAAACATAGATATTAATACTCCGTATGAAGCGTGGGCTTTTTGTGGGGGCGGAAAGGAAGGAGACGAACTGGCGGACTTGGTTCTTGAAGGTAAAAAATTGGGGACTGCTAGTGCGTATGATGAGTATGTATTAGAAGAGGCCCTTGAAGAAATTCCTAAGGTCGGAGACTACAGTGTTATTTTGCGTGATAACGAAGAGGCTGTATGCGTGATAAGAACCTATGATGTTTACATTAGAGCTTTTGGCGATGTACCGCCTTTTCATGGATATGCCGAAGGTGAAGGAAACCGATCGCTTGAATATTGGCGTGATGTACATAAAAGAGCTTTTGCGCCTGGTCTATTAGAATGTGGGGTTGAGTTCACAGATGAAAGCAAGATTATTTGTGAAAAATTTAGTGTGGAGTATATACCAAACAAGACAACAGATTGTGATGAATTATTATTTGTTGAACCTTCTATGACGTACGCAGAGGAAATAATGGCTTACCGACAGGAAATGCTAGAGGCGGAGTCTAGCTTTGATGGTTGTTTTTCCCTAAAAAGACATGAGTCGCCACAGTCTTTTGTAGACCATTGCATTGAATGGAGCAATCCTAGACGTCCTGTTGATGAGCATGGCGCATGGGGGAATGTGATCATGGTAATCAGAAAATCTGATAATAAAATGGTAGGTTGTTTCCAGATACATAATGTTTTAACCGAGCGGATGGAAAAATACACTGGGCATGTGGGATATTCTGTACGTCCTTCAGAACGTAGAAAAGGGTATGCGACTCGAATTCTTGCTAAGGCAAAAGACTTTTTGTCGAGTTTCGGATTCGAAGAAATAGTAGTGGCTTTTTTGCCAGACAATGAAGGCAGTCGAAAGACTATTTTTGCAAA
>CALABN010000116.1 GCA_937885735.1 uncultured Bacteroidota bacterium
CGTTGAACGCATCGTTCGCAAGGATGTAGAAGTAACCGAGATCGTCGCGACGGGGTGGACGGGCGGCGGGCGGCGACGGCTTCTCTACCGCCGCGCCCACTCCTGCCGCTCCAAACGTATTGGCTATTGTGTTGAGCGACAATATGGCGGCCAATGGCCTGTCGATGTTGTTCTTGAGTCTTTTCAGCAATCGCGCGCCTCTGCCCCTATAAAGTATCGACTCAATATACGACACAGTTGTTGACAGCATGACCGACTCCGAAACCGAGCACAGAAATGACACGAACAGAGCCAAGAACAAATAAAGGAAAAGCAATGCCATAAACCGTAGAATCTGCCACAGTTGCTATTTTGCCAATGGCTTGAAGCTGAATGGAAGATTGACTATCTGCTGATAGTCGTTGCCCAACTCTTGCATATCTTCATCGGCGAAGTACCAAACAACTGTCACATCATTGCCTCGCTCAAACATAAACTCGAACTGCTGAAGTATTTGAAGCAGGTATTTTGACGTACTTGTGTTGAAATACTCAAGTTCCATATGAAACTCTGTCTTCTCTGCTGGATTCTTGATGTAATCGTCAATCCACTTAATCAATGGCTCGTAGAACCTGATTGAATTTTCGAGGATTGAACGGCCTGTCATCCTGAATTGTCCAGTACTGGCATTGAACAACACTGTAGGGCGACTAGTGTTGCCTTCTATCTGAAAAACCGTGGCGTTAATAGTATCCATGAATCTGTAATTAATTCTGCTGTAAAAATAGATAATAATTCGTGACAAATACAAACGTTTGCATAAAAAAACATTCAAGTTGCCTGATGAAATGCCATAAGTTGAACTCTTGACAGAGTTATTTATTCAAGGAGAAGATGCAAGTTAGTTGTTGAACTGCAATGAATAGAACAAACTCGAGAGTGTGTGGTTCCACTGATATTGACTCCCGATAGCTATTGGGATTGGGATCGGAATTGATATTGATGACAACGGTTCTGCCCTTTCAGGGCGCTATTAATTTTAATATGATTAATGCATATTGGTTGCGTAGCGAAACTTGAAATGCTGGTTGCATTGATTCTTATCTTCTTTTGCTTGACCAAAAGAAGCAAAACTCAAGCCCAAATTAATGCGCTCCCCGCTCTGCCTGCCCTCGCTAAATTCCTTTACAAACGTGTTCCAAACCACGTTTGTGGAATTTATGCTCGGTTGGCATTCACAACTGCGCACCCTCGCCGAATTTGGGCGGGCCCACGCACTCGGGTTTTGCAAACCCGTTGGGAATTGGCTTCTGCGCTTTATGGGCGTGGCGAGAGACTGTTCGCCGTAACGCATTGATATGTCTGTTTCGCAAATTGCCATTCTGCCTCACACTTTGGAGTATGCTAATATACGGAAAGATGTCGTTTAATGACAATTGGTTGCGTGGTGAAACTTGAAATGGCCGTTGGCGTAGCCTATTGTCACTCCGCCATGGGTTGTAACATTTACGCTAGAAGCACACTTGCTAACATTATCTGTTATTCCTCTTAATGCCAACATACAATGACAAGATTATACCTTTTTGCTATCTTATTTTGTGCTCGGTTTATTTTGAGGCTAATATAAATTCTCGTAATATTTCAAGTTGAATTACAATATTTTGCAAAGTCGTATTTCTATAATCCAATACTTTTCTATCATATTGCCATAAATAATACTTACTATTATCAATGTATAAAACAATATCGAAAGAAATATCTCCATCAATTTCAATGATAATGGAACTTATTGCAAATTCAACGTGCCAAAATGGTTTGTTTTGCCATTCTTTTAGTATTACACATTGAGGAAATATATTTTTAATTCTATCAATAACAATCTCATTCTCTATTATTTCCATAACACTTTCCAAGTATTTGAATTAATTTGTATAAAACTTTTGCTCCTAATTCAATCAAATATTCAGCTTCACGCGTTCTAAATTTGTCATTTGGATACAACCATGGATTATGTGAAAAGTAAAATTCCTTTCCTCCCAAATATTGATTATCAATAAATTTTTTATTAATTTACCATAGTTCATTTTCGTTACCATTTACAACATTTGACAATTCTTCAAAATTATCCATTTGAAAATACGTGTACCCTTCCTCACTTGCTCTGACATTATAAGACGACATATCGTTTACATATTGACCTAGCATAACTTTATCACAATTAGGATTTTTAGTTGCAGTTTTGACAATATCGGCAATTTGCTCATTTGTAAACGACTCTATTACCTTTCCGTCGTACTTGACAATTTTCCCTTCTTTTACGGTAAGTTGTGGAGTATTAACATCTGATGCATTTACTCGGCGAATAATTTTTTTACCGTTATAATAATAGAATTGATAGCCTATTGGAGCATATTCAAGTTCATCAATGTTCTTACCTATGAAAGCCACCCAATTCAATTTCACTTTTTGTACAACGTTGGCTGTATTCTGTTTAATAGAATTAGCATCAATTCCAGCAATATCCGACGGTGGCAGGTCATTGCTGTATGCGTTTTTTATAACGTCGTCTATCTTTTCCGAACCTATACCTATTTTTTGAAGTCCTTTTTTTACTGCAGGCAAGCCATACTTATCGATAGCATCTCCAGCAACAATATCAACCAAACCTAAAAGACCGCATTCAACAAACGATTCGGACGTTATGTGGTCTTTGGGGGCTAAACATTGAAC
>CALABN010000117.1 GCA_937885735.1 uncultured Bacteroidota bacterium
CGCCTTCGCCAGAAATCGCAGGCCATCGTCCATACCGTTACGAATCTCCGCGACCGCACCCGTCGCAAGCTCGCCCGCGCTAAGGACGCCGCAGAGCTGGAGGAGCGTGCGCACAGGGTGCTGGTGGATATCCTTCACGATTACAGCGCATTCAGCGTCAGCACGATAGACAGTTTCTTCCAGCAGGTGGTCAAGTCGCTCGTATATGAATTGAAACTCGACAGCGGGTTTGCCATTGAACTTGACGACGCATCGGTGATAGACAACGCCGTAAGCCGTATGATTGACGATTTTGGCATTGAGAGCGAGGAAGGCCAGTGGATTCTGCAGTCTATCAACGATAAGATTGACAAAGGCAAGAGTTGGAAAATTCAGGAAGAAATATCGGAACTTGCAAAAAAGGCATTTGACGAAATCGGAGAAAAGATTGACAGTCAGAATGATGGTAATTTCAATAGTCAAACTGTCGAAGACAATCGGCTTAAGGAGTTTTCTGCGTTCAAGGACGAACTGAAGGGCATTGTCAAGGCATTTGTAAAAAAAGTGAACGACGTAAGCAGTCAGGCTCTTGCCATAATGGACAGCCACCATTTGGAACCCATTGAATTCAGTGGCACTACCAGAAGTTTTGTCATCAAGTTTGTCAAGTTTTCGCAACCCGACGAAAACATTGTTTCCAACGAAACCATAACAAAGACAATGCGTGATGCCTGCGACGACGAGGACAAGTGGTATTCAAAGTCGTCGCCAAGGAAGAACGACATTTTGGCTTGCGTCAATGGCGGGTTGAGGCAGAAAATGATTGATTTGGTGGCTTTGTACGATGGCGAGGATTATATACTCTTCAACACGGCCCGCGTAACTCTGAATAATCTGAACAAGTTGGCCCTTGTCCACAAGGTGCTTAAGATACAAAGGGAAATATGCAGGGAGCAGAACCTGTTCCTCTTGCGTTCCACTATGCCTCTGCTCGACAAAATGATTGACGGCAGCGACACACCTTTCATCTACGAAAAGATTGGCAATCAACTCAATCATTTTATGATAGATGAGTTTCAGGACACTTCCACACTCAATTGGAACAATTTTCTGCCTCTTGTCAAGAACGGCATCGACAGCAACAACGGCTCGCTGATTGTGGGCGACGTGAAGCAGGCAATATACCGTTGGCGCGGTGGCGATTGGGACTTGCTCGACCACGTTGTCCAAAAAGAGCAGTTCAATGGCCAGTCAATGACACTGTCGCTTCAGAAAAACTGGCGCAGTTGCAGGAATATCGTGCATTTCAACAACTGGTGCTTTGTGTCGTTGAGCGAGATTATGGGCGATTACATTGCCCAAATGGCTGACTGCGGGTGTTATGACAAATCGTATTACGACCAGTTTGTACATACTTATAGTGATGCACGTCAGGAAGTTGCAAAAGAAGATACGGAGGGATTTGTCTCTGTTGACTTTATTGAGGCCGACAAAGCCGATAATTATGACGCATTAGCCTGCGAATGGGTGGTTAGCCAAATCGACCGCTTGTCGGAATTGGGATTCCAGCCAGGTGACATTGCCATTTTGGTGCGGAGCAACAAAAAGGGCACACTCATAGCCAACCGTTTGGCAAGGGCGCAAGGTGAAAATCCGCAAAATGCAGACCGTTACCGATTTGTTTCAAACGAGTCGGTATTGTTAGGCAACAATCAGGGTATCAGGCTGTTGATATCGGTCTTGCAGTTTCTGCTCACGCCAACCGACAAGCATACGCAAGGACAACTCATTTGGCTATATTTTGCCAAGACGGAAGGCATTGACAAGGCATCTGAAAAAATTCAGCAGATACCGTTGGGACAAGATGCCGAACTGGTTATGAATCAGTTGCCCGCAGGTTTTGCCGAACTGAATGACAGTTTCCGCCAACTCGACCTTGTCCAACTCTGTAGCCGTCTGATTCAGGTTTTCTTCGGATACCAAATCGACCAGTCCGACCTTCCGTTCATCAACGAGTTTGAGGACCGTGTGCAGACATTCAACGAGCGCTACGGGTCCAACCTTCAGCAGTTCATCGATTGGTGGAACGACAGCGGTTTCAGCCAGGCCATTGCTATGAACGACAAACAGAACGCCATAAGCATCACGTCGATTCACAAGTCTAAAGGATTGGAATTCAAGGCCGTGCTTCTGCCATTCAACAATCCTTCGCAGTTCCACAACGACGATATATTATGGTGCAGGACACAATTGGAGCCTTATTGCAAGTTCTCGCCGATACCAGTTTCCTACAGTTCGGCTTTGGCAAGCACGTTGTTCAGCAAGGATTATTACAAGGAGCAGTTTATGAGGCACGTAGATAACCTGAACGTGCTATATGTGGCATTTACACGCGCATCTGTCGATATGCGCATCTGCACAATGGTTAAGCCAAAGTCAGACAACAAGAAAGATAACAAGTCGCAAATTGACCTTGCCGACACCAAACTGCTTGAAATGCTGTTTGATAGATATGCAAACGGAACAGCCACCTGCACTGGCGACAAAGAAAATCCGTCTGGTGGCGATTTGGCCAACTTGTACGGAATCAAATTTGATGTTGAAAACAAGCGCATCACCATAGGTTCTGAAAGAGAGTATGTTTCTGACATAAAAGATGATACGGTGTTGGACGCAGTCCCGCTCGTGCCAAAGCCCAACAACCCGAAGATTTGCATCAGTCACCATACAAAAGAGTTCTTCTCGGGAGCCGATTTTGATCAGATAAAACGCATCAACACAGGCAAACTCTATCACCATATTTTTGAACATGTGAAATATGCCGGCGATGTGGCCGAAGCCGTGTCTATTGTTGCCAGCGAAGGTTTTATCACGCTTGAAGAAATGCCAGAATTTGCGAGCAAGGTGAATGGCTTTGTGGCCAAGCAACCCGATTGGTTCAGCAACCGCTGGACAGTGCTCACCGAGCAGTCCATAATGCTTGCCAACGGCGAAATAAAGCGCCCCGACCGCATTCTTGAATCGGATACCGAAATGGTGGTAATCGACTACAAATTTACTAGCCGTCACGACGAGAAGTACAACGAGCAGGTAAGCATTTATGTCGATGCCTTGCGCCAACTTACCGACAAAACCGTGAAAGGCTACTTGTGGTACGTATGGCCCAACGAGACGGTTGAGGTTTGCGGGTAAAAAATAACAAAAAGCCCCAAATCCATAAGGATTCGGGGCTTTGTTGTTTTTATAATGAATGCTTATTGGCTAAAATTCGATATTGTCGATAAGCCTTATTTTTCCAGCCCAAACGGCAATGCAGGCAATGGCCTTTTCGTTGCCGAATGACTCGATAGGCATCAGAGTATCAAAGTTTACTATCTGAACATATTCTGTTTCAAGCAGTTTTGTGGCATTTACAGCCTTGGTTATCCATTCGCAAAGTTGTGCAGGCGACATCTCGTTTTTCATGGTTGTGGCCTCGTACAGAGTCTTGTGTATTGCGGGAGCTATTGCGCGATATTGAGGCTCAAGCAACAGGTTGCGCGAACTCTTTGCCAAGCCGTCTGGCTCGCGGACAATGGGGCAAGGTACAATTTCAACATTCAAGCCCAGATTCTTCACCATTTGCTTTATAATGGCAACTTGCTGAAAATCTTTTAGTCCGAAAAATGCCTTGTCAGGATTTACAATATCGAACAGTTTGCTTACAACCTGTGCCACGCCGTTGAAGTGTCCAGGGCGGTGCTCGCCTTCCATAACCTTGTCGAGCCCGTTGAAATCGAACTGTCGGGTGTCAGGCTCTGGGTACATCTCCTCAACTGACGGAGTGAAGACGGCGTTCACGCCAGCCTTTTCAAGCAGTGCGCAGTCCTTGTCAACGCAGCGCGGATAGTTTTTCAGGTCGTTCTTGTCGTTGAATTGTGTTGGGTTCACAAAAACGCTTACCACAGTAACATCGCATTCGCTAAGCGATTTTTTCACTAGCGACAGGTGACCTTCGTGCAGGGCACCCATTGTTGGTACAAATCCGATTGTCAATTTGTCGAGTCGGCATTGTTTCAGATAATCTGCAAGGTCGGCCTTACTTTCAATAATGTGCATAATATTTGTTTTGAAAATCGAGCGCAAAGGAAACAATTATATATACACTTGTGTCAAAAAAAATCGGAAAATGCTTGCTGAACGATTTTGCGATGTATGCAGGTGGCTTCCCGGTTGCAAGTTTTCCCGTGTGCCCTAATATTGAAAAGATTATAAATTAGTATGTTACATATCATATTCATAGAACCGCAAAAAAGTTTTGCTAAATAAAAAACCTTTGCTTAAACTTGCAGTCCCGAAAAACGGGGGGATTTAGGACCCATAGCTCAGTTGGTTAGCAGCACCTGACTCATAATCAGGGGGTCGTTGGTTCAAGCCCAACTGGGTCCACTTCAAAAGGCACTTACAATTTCAGTGAGTGCTTTTTTTGTTTAAAGGCTGAAAAATGAAAATCAGAGACATCGATTTAGGCATCAAGCCAGTTTTTTTCGCACCAATGGAAGATGTGAGCGACCCGTCGTTCCGTCGTTTGTGCAAGGAGCAGGGTGCCGATATGATGTACACTGAATTTGTCTCTGCCGACGGGCTCATCCGCGATGCCGAAAAGAGTCTGCGCAAACTCGACATTTCCGATAGCGAGCGTCCCGTTGGAATCCAAATCTACGGCAAGGATCCTGACGCCATGGTTGAGGCCGCATTGCGTGTCGAGCAGGCCAAACCCGACTTGATCGACATTAATTTCGGGTGCCCTGTAAAGCGTGTGGCTGGCAAAGGAGCTGGCGCAGGCTTGCTGCAGAACATTCCGCTCATGATAGAGATAACCCGCAGGGTTGTTGATGCAGTAAAATTGCCCGTTACGGTCAAGACGCGTCTGGGCTGGGACGAAACCGACAAGCCCATAGTGGAATTGGCCGAGCGGTTGCAGGATGTGGGAATACAGGCCATTACCATTCACGGACGCACACGTAGCCAAATGTACAAGGGTGAAGCCGACTGGACCCTTATTGGAGCAACCAAGGCAAATCCCCGACTTCATATTCCTGTAATAGGGAACGGCGATGTTGACAGCCCGCAAAAAGCAGCTGAAATGTTTGACCGATATGGTGTCGATGCCATAATGATAGGCCGAGCCGCCATTGGCAATCCGTGGATTTTCAGCCAGACAAAGCATTATCTGCAGACAGGCGAGTTGTTGCCAAAGCCAACTGTCCCGCAAAAAGTAGAACTCATTAAACGCCATTTGCAATATTCGCTCGATTGGAAAGGCGATTATGTCGGCATCTTCGAACTTCGCCAGCATCTGTCAACATATTTCAAGGGCCTGCCCGATTTCAAGGACTACCGCATAAAGCTGGTGACAGCTAGCGAGCCTTCCGTAATCTTGCAAACGCTGGACGAGATTGCTGCGCGTTGGGCGGAATATTGAATTTACAGTTTTAAAATATTCTATAAAATATTACCTTTGCGCCCGTTGTGGAAAGATTTGAGTTGATTGCAACCACAGAAAAAAATGCTAAAGCACTGTTTTTCACGCATTCGCTTATACACTTTCCCATTAATTAAATTTTTTATTCATTTTTAGTTATGGGTTATCTATTTACATCTGAATCAGTTTCAGAAGGTCATCCAGACAAGGTGGCCGATCAAATTTCCGATGCGCTTGTCGACAATTTCCTGGCTTTCGACCCAAATTCGAAAGTCGCCTGTGAGACACTCGTGACCACAGGTCAGGTAGTGCTTGCCGGCGAGGTCCATTCTACAGCCTATATCGATGTTCAGGAAGTGGCACGCCGTGTCATCAACCGCATCGGCTACACTAAGAGCGAATACCGCTTCGAGGGCGATTCTTGCGGAGTGCTGTCAGCCATTCACGAGCAGTCGGCCGACATCAACCGCGGTGTTGAACGTCAGAGTCTTGAAGACCAGGGTGCCGGCGACCAA
>CALABN010000118.1 GCA_937885735.1 uncultured Bacteroidota bacterium
CCCTACGCAGCAGCATCAATGCAAACCACAACAACTGGGCAGGAGTTCTTTACGACGGCAAAACACTATTCAAATCACCAGAATACCAAATAACACACATTGTTGACCGCGTTGGTGGCGGCGACTCGTTTATGGGCGGTCTTATCTACGGTCTGCAGACATTTATCGGCGACGACCAAAAGGCACTGAACTTTGCTGTTGCCGCATCTTGCCTGAAACACACCATCTATGGCGATTACAACCGTGTCACCGTAGAGGAAGTCGAGAAGTTAATGGGTGGCGATGCAAGCGGACGTGTAAGTAGATAATTGACAGCAATATACAATCGAAAATTACATATAAGATTCATAAACATTCCGAATATGAGCAGATTCACAAGATTACAGGTTTACAACACAATGCTATCGACAGGCATCGTGCCTCTTTACTATAATGCCGACGCCGAATTGGTCAAGAAAGTAGTCGAGGCTTGCTACAAAGGTGGCGCCAGAGTTTTTGAATTCACCAACCGTGGCGACTTTGCACACGAAGTCTTTGCCGAAGTCAACAAATGGTGCGCCAAGGCTTGCCCCGAAATGGCAATGGGCGTTGGCTCAGTTGTCGATCCAGCCACTGCGGCGCTCTACATACAACTTGGCGCAAACTTCATCGTGTCGCCAAGCCTCAACCCTGACATGGCAAAAGTCTGCAACCGTCGTAAGATTGGCTGGCTACCTGGATGCGGAACACTTTCAGAAATAAATCTGGCCGAAGAGCTTGGTTGCGAAATAGTCAAGATTTTCCCTGGCAAGGAAGTCGGCGGGCCATCATTCGTCAAGGCAATAAAAGCCCCTTGCCCTTGGACCAACATTATGCCAAGTGGCGGCGTCGCTCCAGAGCGCGAGAGCCTCGAGTCGTGGTTTAAGGCTGGCGTTGCATGCGTCGGGCTTGGCTCGCAACTCACTCCTAAGGATGTCATTGCCGCCGGCGACTTCGGATTTATCGAGAACAAAGTGCGCGAATCACTGGCTATCGTCAAGGAATTGCGCAAACAATAATTCTAACAAAACAACTAAAACAACGAAACGCTACTCGATAAATGAGTAGCGTTTTTATTTGCAAACACTTCATATTTCAACAAATCAACGTACTTTTGCCAACGGAAACATCAAGACAATGTACACCGATTTTCGAAACATACTTTGCGACAAGCTGGCTGCCGTTTCAGAAATATACAACCAATTCGGCACTATAATGTCGAACGATGCCATCATCGACATCAACGGACGCAAGCTGCTCAATTTCCGCAACCCAGACAGCCTTGGGCTTTCTAACAGTTTCGCTGTAGAATCGGCACAAAACGATGTACAAGGCACAAACGAGGAATTGACTGCAGAATTGGAAAAAAAGATTGCACATCTGCTCAACACCGAAAGTTGCATTCTCTTCAATTCCCAGACCGATGCACATTGCGCCTTGACGAACCACCTGCTCGACCGCACCGATGCCGTCATATATGGGGCTGTCAGCCAATTTTCGACAACAGGAAGCGCATCAATCTGCAAACCTGTAAAATACAAATACCACGACAGCATCGACGACCTTGAAAAGCAACTCAAGTTGTCGCAGGCTCAACAAAACCGTTTGCTTATTGTCGATGCCATCGACATAGCAACAGGAAGTATCGCACCGTTCAATCAGATTATGGCCGTAGCAAACAGGTACAAAGCCGTTGTCGCCATTGACGAGACTCTTACGGCCGGCACTATTGGCAACAACGGGCAAGGCGTCTGCGACCTTTTCGGACAAGACATCAACCCTGAAATAAAGATTGGCTCGCTACGAAATTTCGGGTGCAACTGTGGCGCTTTCATAGCAGGCAAACGCGAAATCATCGACTGGCTTCGTCAGCAAAACGCGCCAGCAACTAACTCTGCCCCACTCACACACAGCAACCTGGCCTCGTCAAATGTAGCGTTGGATATGTGTGTCCAGATGAATGCCGAACGGCAATATCTATTGCAGATAACCAACTTCTTCATCAAGAAACTCTATTGTTTGGGATTTGAAATTCCGCCTACGCAGTCATATCAATTCGCCATAATGGTTGAAAACAGTGTCAAAGCCGAACAACTTTCCGCCACACTTGCAAAAAACGGAATCCTTGTTTCGGTACTGACAACGCCATTTGTCGGGAAAGACTCTGCACGATTGATAATTCGGTTGTCTGCAAAGCACACTGAAAGCGACATAACATCGGCCACAGAAGTCTTCAAGAAGGCAAGTCAAGACATTTTATAGCCGTCAGCAAACTGGCAGACAGCACATTGCAACTTTTTTTCGTCAACAAAAGAAAAAATCTTGCACAAACAAAAACTTGCATTACTTTTGCAACCGCATTTGAGCACTGGCGTATGGTGTAATGGTAGCACATCAGATTTTGGTTCTGCCAGTCAAGGTTCGAATCCTTGTACGCCAACAACCTTCAGATTTTTCTGAAGGTTTTTTTTTGCCAAAAAACCTATATTTACACTCATTAAATATAATTATGATGCTTCGATTTGCGCCCATATTGTTCATTGCCTCACTCGTTGTCGCCTGCTCTACAAAAACCGACATCGACATAGCTGGCTACGAGTTGGAGCATCACCAAATCAGCATTTCAAGGATAAAGGGCATCAGCGCAAAAGTGCCATTCTACGCAAGCGACAGCATAGCCATCTGCGAAAAATTGCTTACAGAAGAGAAGGCTCGCTTGATTGCCACGCAAAAGCAATACATCGACACGCTCGACATTCAGATTGACAAAATCAAGAACGACACGTCTGTCAATCCACAGTTGGCAAAAGCAATGAGCAACATACTGAACTCTATGCAATACAAGCGCAAGATTGCCCAACAGGTGGTTGACGCATACGAGAACTCGCCACAAAGCACAAGCCTTCAGTTGTTTATAAACAAGATTGACTATTACAGGAATCTCACCGACACACTATTGGGATACACACAGCAAGCCGTCTTTTCTGGACGTCAAGGAATGTTGCCCAAAGAGACATTCGTCAGAAACTATTTCCTGACTGCCGACGGCATTACAATTGTTGGTGAAACGTCCGTTCAATAGCGAGTCAACCTTTTGCAATCTCGTTTTCCACATCCTCAATAGTGGCAGGGACACGCGTCTTTCCCAATCGGCGGGCACCATTTTCAGTTACAAGTATGTCATCCTCAATCCTGATTCCGCCAAAGTCAAGATACTTTTCAACCTTGTCAAAATTGATGAACTGTTCGTTTATGTGCTCGCGTTTCCATTTTGCCACCAGTTCAGGAATGAAATAGATGCCTGGTTCGTCAGTCACCACAAAGCCAGGTTGCAACTTGCGTCCCATACGCAACGACGACGTGCCGAACTGTTCAATAGGCCGAGTCTCGTTGTTGTAGCCGACATAAATCTGCCCCAGATTTTCCATATCGTGAACATCAAGCCCCATCATATGCCCGAGGCCGTGTGGGAGGAACAAAGCGTGTGCGCCCGAAGCCACAGCCTCATCCACATCGCCCTTCATCAAGCCCAAGTCCTTCAACCCCGACGCAATCACCTTGCAACATTCCAAATGCACGCTTTGGTATGTCACGTCAGGACACGACAACTGCAAGGCTCGCTCGTTGGTGTCAAGCACTATCTGATAAATCTCTTTTTGCCGTTGTGTGAATTTCCCATTGACAGGGAAAGTGCGTGTAAAGTCCGAAGCATAGCCCAATGCCGTTTCGGCGCCAGCGTCAACAAGCATCAATCTGCCACTTTGCAACGGCAGGTTGTGCGAATGATTGTGAAGTGTCTGTCCGTTTTGCGACAATATGGTGGCAAACGACAATTGTCCGCCATATTTAAGAGGAATGCTGTCAACCACGCTGTGAATCTCGCGTTCGTTGGTGGCCGTCCTCACCAAATGCATCGCCGACACGTGCATCTCATAACCTATGGCACAGGCATTTTCAATCTCATCAATCTCTTCACTCGACTTTGTGGCGCGCAAATCAATTACCGCCTTGACAAGTTCCATTGAAAATCCATTGCCCACTTCAGTTGCGTTCACGCCGAGCAGGCTGCCCAACTGAAGCATATTGTCAGCCTTGTATGGTGGCAGGTAATGCACCTTGCGACCTTGCCTTGCAACATTTTTCAAGTATTCATCAAGTTGGCGCAATGAACCAGTCCTATCCACGCCACATTTCGATGCATAATCGGCAACAGACGGAACGGGGCCTGTCCATATTATATCGTCAATGTCAGCATCATCGCCATACACATAATCGTCACCCGACTCAAAGTCAATCACGCCCACCATGTTTGGCTGGCGAATGCCAAAAAAATACAGGAACGTGCTGTCCTGCCTGAACGGGAAAGTATTGTCGGCATAATTTATTGGCGATTCCGCGTTGCCCAAAAACAGAGCCACGCCATTGTCAATCATTTTCTTCAATGCCAAACGGCGATTGACATAAGTCTCTTTGCTAAACATTTCACGTATCATAATCAATCCATTTACAATGATTTAATCACAAATATCAACATTTACGGATATCGGACTTGAAATTAGGCACTTTTTTCAAACATTGGCATCCAAACATCGTTTTTCAGCACTTTGTTGATGCAATGCAGTTTGACGTACATATTTAAGTGGGTTCTACAAATTGATTTCGAGAGTTTTTTGAAATTTTATCGAGAAGATTTATAAGCGGAAGAAGGAGACAGTACGGGCACTGTTGACGACTGACACCCATAAAGATACCGGCATAAAACAAAAAACGCCGAAAAGTTCATAAAACCCATTACGTTATGTATATATTTAAAACGGTGTATTTATAAAACTCACCTTTATATATTTACAAACGAAAAAAAATGCACTTTGAATGAAACTAACACACATAATCGGTCTGATTCTCATCACAGCAATGACATCCTGCACGCAAAGCACAAGGCCCAAAGCCGACCACAGCATCGCGCCAAGATTTGTCACCGAGCAACCAACATTTAACGAAAATGCGAGACTCGTGTTTAACAGCGTCGACACTTTGTCAGCAATGATTGTCGATGCAACCGAAGAGCAGACACTCGACCAACTATTCGCCCCTATCAACCAGCATCAAGCCATCATTGCCAGATATGCCGACGAACGCCGACGCTCGTACACAATGGCCAACATCGGGCAATCACTCGACATAGTGTTTCTCAATTCAGGGAAAATGGTGATTCATACCGTTCAACACCGCCAAACATATTCCACAGAAGCCTTCAGTTCGTTTGAATACGCTCAATACACAATCATTCTGTCAGCAGGCAATTGTGATAAAAAAAACATAAAAGAATGTGATATTGTAGAGTTTCTTCACAGCAATTAGTCAAAAAAACAAAGCCCGCAACCCATTCAACAAAACTGAAATTCAGCAAGAAGCGACATATGACAACGAATGGATATGTATATGGTCAGAGCAATTGCACCAAATATATTTTTGTCAAGACTTTTTTTTTCATAAAAATTACTAATTTTACAAATACTGTCATAAGGTAAAAGATGATGCTGTAAAGGTATAGAAAGAAGATTGTATGGTTACTAACGAAGACGCAGCGAGGTTAATTACAGCCATCAAGATGTCGTCGACTTACGATTTCACAGATTACTCTGACAAATCGTTTTGTCGAAGGATTGAGAAAATATTGCTGGACAACAATATGGAACTCAATCAACTGATACTCAAGATTGGCAAGGACAAGGACTTTCTCGAGCAGATGGTTAAGGACATAACCGTCAACACCACCGAGTTGTTCCGAAATCCCGAAATGTGGCAAACACTGCGCTATCAAATCTTACCAAAATTCAAGAAAAACCGTTCCATCTTCATTTGGCACGCAGGTTGTTCAAGCGGACAGGAAATCTACTCAATGCTCATTCTTCTCAACGAAATGGGAATGTTCGACC